>JAHEFC010000394.1 GCA_024640385.1 Sphingobacteriales bacterium | reverse complement strand
CTGAGGCCTTACCCGGGAGAGAACAATCGTGCGCTTTATGTTTTCTCGGCGTTGGAAACCTGGTTCGTCTTGCTTATTTTCCTGCTGTTCCTGTTGTTCCCTTCACCGCATGGGAAGAAACCGCTATCCAGGGCCTGCATATGGGCACTGGTCTTTTTTGCATTGACCAACTATCTTTTCATTGGCTATACCATTCCATTCCTTGGGGCCATTGTACGCTACAGGATCATCTATGAAAGCATACTATTATCCGTTGTTGCCGTGCATGTGAACTGGGAAAAACTAGTTCCCCAAAAGCTGTATAAGTATTTTTTATAATATTCAGATTTTGACGCCAGTGTTTCGATTTAGCAGGCAGAACCGGGCTTAATTGTCATTTTTTGCACTTTTCACCCCTTATTTTCCACATCGATGGTGTCCAACTGTTGAAGTTTGACTAAAAATCCCGACATTCGCATCTCCTAAAAAATTACAACATGGCGTCGCTACGTTTCAAAGCAATCGACAATTTAACTGCAGGTGGAGAGGTCAGGGAAGCCGCTACCTCCAGGATCACCGCCATTTTTGGCGAGAATGTTTTTTCCCTTAAGACAGCCAGGGAATACCTGAGTGACGAAGCATACAAAAGTCTTGTGAGCTCAATGAAATCCGGCCATCGTGTTGACCGTACCATGGCGAGCCAGATCGCTGCCGGCATCAGGAAATGGGCAGAATCAAAAGGTGTTACCCACTTCACACACTGGTTCCAGCCATTGACCGGTACGTCCGCTGAGAAGCACGATTCATTTTTCACTTTAAAATCAGACGGCACACCGCTGGAGCAGTTTGAAGCCGATGCACTGGTTCAACAGGAGCCTGACGCCTCATCATTCCCAAGTGGCGGACTGAGGGCCACTTTTGAGGCCCGAGGTTATACGGCATGGGACCCGAATTCTCCTGCATTCATTATGGAGATCGGAAACGGAAAAACGCTCTGCATCCCCACCATATTTGTTTCTTATACAGGTGAAGCGCTGGATTACAAGGCGCCTCTGCTGAAATCAATTGAAGCTTTGAACAAGGCTGCTGTTGAGGTATGTAATTATTTTGACCGCAACGTGACCCAGGTGTATGCCACACTGGGTTGGGAGCAGGAATATTTTGTGATCGATGAAGGATTGGCCAATGCCCGTCCTGATATCGTGATGACAGGCAGAACTGTATTCGGCCACACGCCGGCCAAGGGCCAGCAGTTGGAAGACCATTATTTCGGTTCCATCCCTGAGCGTGTATATGCTTATATGAGGGACTTCGAAAATGAATCGTACAAGCTCGGTATTCCTTTACGCACCCGCCATAATGAGGTGGCTCCTGCACAGTTCGAATGTGCCCCCATCTTCGAAGAACTGAACCTTGCCGTTGACCATAATACCTTGTTGATGGATATCATGAACAGGGTGGCTAAAAGGCATAAGTTGAAAGTACTGCTGCACGAGAAGCCTTTCGCTGGCATCAACGGAAGTGGTAAGCATAATAACTGGAGCATGGCCACCAATACAGGTGTTAACCTGCTGGCTCCCGGTAAAACACCAAAGACCAACCTGATGTTCCTGGCTTTCTTTGTGAACACGATCAAAGCCGTACATGATCATGCCGACCTGATGAGGGCATCCATTGCTTCTGCAGGCAATGATCACCGCCTGGGTGCAAACGAAGCTCCCCCGGCAATCATTTCTGCTTACATTGGTCAATACCTGAATAATGTACTGACAGAGGTTGAAACAAGGGTTGGTGATAAATTTGATGAGCAGGATGAGGTGATGCTCAAACTGGATATTCACAAGAGTATTCCGGAACTGCTGCTCGACAATACGGACAGGAACAGGACTTCTCCTTTCGCATTCACCGGTAACAAATTCGAGTTCAGGGCTGTTGGTTCTGAAGCGAATTGCGCCAACGGCATGACGGTGCTGAATACCATTATGGCCGATACGCTCACCAAATTCAAAAATGAAGTGGATGCGCTGATCGAAAAAGGTGATAAAAAAGAAGTGGCGATCATGCACGTGATCAAAACCTATATCACCGCATCCAAAAAAGTATTGTTCGAAGGCGACGGTTACTCAGAAGAATGGCAGAAAGAAGCTGCGAAACGTGGTTTGCCGAATGTAAAAACTACTCCGCTGGCACTGGATGCTATGGTGACTGATAAAGCAAAGAAGCTTTATGAAACCTTCAAGGTATATACGCATGCTGAACTGGAAGCCCGTCATGAGATCGAGCTTGAGAAATATATCAAGCGCGTACAGATCGAAGGCAGGGTGATCGGAGACCTGGCTGGCAATCATATTCTGCCTGCTGCTATCCGTTACCAGAATGAGCTGATCAACAATATCAAAGGCCTGAAAGAGATCGGTCTTGACGGATCATCTTACAGCGCCCAGATGAATGTGTTGAAAGAGATCTCCGAGCATATCAATAAAGTACAAACACTGGTTGAAGAGATGACTGAAGCCAGGAAGGCAGCCAATGCCCTCACACATTCCAGGGAAAAGGCCATTGCCTACTGCGAAAAAGTGAAGCCATATTTCGATACCATCAGGTACAGTGTTGACAAACTTGAATTACTGGTTGACGACTCTGTATGGGAATTACCCAAATACAGGGAGCTGTTATTCCTTAGATAAAATAGGTAGTGAGTCCTATATGCACAGAGACACAGAGGAAACTCTGTGTCTTTTTTTGTAGTATACACGGAGACGCAGAGGGGGACGCGGAGACACAGAGGGGGACGCAGAGACGCAGAGGGGGACGCAAAGACGTAGAGGGGGACGCAAAGACGTAGAGGGGGACGCAAAGACAAGAGAATAACCTCTGCGTCTCTGCGTCCCCCCTCTGCGTCTCTGTGTTTAATACATCTTAAAGCTTTCCATGAATTTGGTAGTGAAGTTGCCTTTCTTGAAGTCTTCATTCCTCATCAATTGCTGGTGGAAAGGAATGGTTGTTTTGACTCCCTCGATCACGTACTCGCTGAGTGCGCGGCTCATGGTGTCGATGGCTTCCTCACGTGTACGGGCAACCGCAATGATCTTTGCAATCATCGAATCGTAATAAGGAGGTATGGTATAACCTGCATAAACATGGGAATCCAAACGGATACCATGGCCACCAGGCTGATGCAGTACGGTGATCTTTCCTGGACTGGGCCTGAAATCGGCATATGGATCTTCGGCATTGATCCTGCATTCGATCGCGTGCATGGAAGGATAATAATTCACGCCGGAAATAGGTTCTCCGGACGCTATCTTGATCTGCTCTTTAATGAGATCGAAGTTGGTCACTTCTTCCGTAACACAGTGTTCCACCTGGATACGGGTATTCATTTCCATAAAATAGAAATTCCTGTGTTTATCTACCAGGAATTCAATAGTACCTACACTCTCGTAACCTATGGCACTGGCAGCTTTAACAGCAGCGGCACCCATTTTTTCTCGGAGTTCGGGAGTCATGAATGGCGAAGGCGATTCTTCAACCAGTTTCTGGTGCCTGCGCTGGATAGAACAATCCCTCTCACTGAGGTGGCAAACCTTTCCGTAACGGTCACCTGCCACCTGGATCTCGATATGCCTGGGATCTTCCACGAATTTCTCCATGTAGATGCCGTCGTTCTTGAAAGAAGCGCCTGCTTCTGTTTTGGCATTGTCGTAAGCTTTTTCCAGTTCCGCTTCTTCCCATACCACACGCATGCCTTTACCACCACCGCCGGCAGTAGCCTTAAGAATTACGGGATACCCGATCTCCTTGGCCAGGCCCTTGGCTTCTTCAACGCTGGTGAGCAGGCCATCACTTCCGGGTATGCATGGAACACCTGCCCTGATCATGGTTTCCTTTGCCGTGATCTTATCTCCCATCGCACGTATCTGGTCCGGCGTTGGGCCTATGAATTTTATATTGTACTCTCCACAGATCTCCGCGAATTTTGCATTTTCAGCAAGAAATCCGTAACCGGGATGAACCGCATCAGCATTGGTGATCTCTGCTGCTGCCATCAGGTGTGGTATATTGAGA
>JAHEFC010000393.1 GCA_024640385.1 Sphingobacteriales bacterium | reverse complement strand
AAAACAAAATATGCCTGAGCCACCAGTTATCCATTACGAGGTCAAATATGTTCAGTCTTTTTTTCATGTCTATCTGTTTTTATTCCTGGGGGTCTTTCGGTGGAGTATTAGGGTTGCCATATCTCTCCTGGAAGGGGTATGGATAATAGGTTCTGTTTCTTTCAGGGTTTGGATCAGAGGGCCCAGGCCTGCCAAACCTGCGAGAGTCTTCCAGCTTCAATCCGCTCATGAATAGTTCAATGCAGCGATTGCGGTAGATCTCTTTGAGCAACGCTTCTTTGGTCATTGCTCCAGCGTATGCGGGCAGACCAGCTCCTAATCGAAATGCATCGGTTGTTTTGGTCAAAACCAGGTTCAGGTATTTTCTGCTGCTGTCCAACGATACAGGATCCCCTTTTCTTGCCCAGGCTTCAGCCTGGATCAGCAGCATCTCCCCTGGCAGGTAAATAGGCAGAGAATCATTGTCTGATCCTCCGAAACCATACCCACCCTGGGAGGTCCGGGTCCTAAAGAATTTATATCTATTATCAGTTACCGTGGGCTTTAGTGATTCCGTTAACCCCAATAGGGTTGTATCCACTATATATCCAAAAACAGCAGAATATCCGTTCCTGAAAATCGAATTTGGACTAAGTGAATTGTAGAAAAAAACAGACCTTGAGTTAAGCGGAACCTGTACGGCTTTCTGCCTTGCTTTTTCATAATACTGTTCATCATAGTAGCCCAGCATAGTGAAATACCTGGCCGTGAGCGCTGCCAGGGTATTTCTGACATTGATCTCCGTTCCAAGTGCAGTATTAAATGTGGAATTTGTTTCTCTGATCCTGCCTGCCTCGTCAAGCAGGTTGATCGCTACAAGAAGTGCATCTTTCCTGTTCACGAAAGGCTGTTTATTCCCGGTTGTAACCGGAAATTCCTGCCAGAAATTGGCCAGTGTGCCAAGGGCCATAGCCTTGTACAAAAGTGCATATCTTCTGACCTGGTATTGGACATTGGTATCAGTGATCACAATAGGTGCGTTGTTGATCAGCGATGTTGTTACCCTGTTGACCAGCATGCAATTCCCCCAGAGGTCTGTGATCACCTGGTTATTGGTGGCCAATTTATTCCCGCCAGCGCTCAACTGGTTGAAATCCTGGTTGGCGCCAGCTTTCTGCTTAACCTCAAATGTTGAAAATGCATTGGCTGAAATAGAAGAAAAAACTGAACCATTACCTAAACTACTGTTTACGGCAAAGCGATGTTTCACTCCCACCAATAGCTCCACCATACCCTCAGGTGTTTTAAGCAGTTGTTCTTCTGTTGCATTAGGATTTTCAAATTCCTTGTTGCAGGCCAATGCTAACAATATGCTAGTGAACGCAATAATATGATGAACAGATTTCTTCATTTTCATTTGAATGTTGTGATCACAGAGAATTGAATTACTCTGGGTGTAGGGACAGTGAAATAATCGGTTCCCCTGACGATCGACTGCCCTGCTGTACTGTTTTCAGGATCATAGCCCTGGTAATCTGTAAAATTGAAAAGGTTTCTTCCACTTAAAATGAACTGCATACTGCTGACTTTTTTCCAGCCGGTCCAGTCATAGCTCAATGATGCCTCCCTGATCCTCGTAAAGCTTCCGTCTTCCACAGCGGCCTCAGAATTAAAAGGACCGTTGACCAATCCTCCAATGGCTGCTACCCATCCCCTGGTCAACTCGCCCTTCAATTCTTTTTCTGCCATCTTCCCATTGCCGATATTATTCCTGATGATAGTGGTCCAATTAAATACTTCGAAGCCGGCAACCCTGTCTATCTGCACACGCAGACTCCATTTCCTGTAGTTGAAAGTATTGATCAGTGTTGCTGTATGGTCAGGATTGGGATCTCCGAGTACTTTTCTTACCGGAGAGCCATCGGGCTGACCATTTAATCTTCCCGGTTTATCATTGACCGGGTCGCCTCTTTCCACCTGTGGCAGCATGTAGCCGTTATTGTTACTCAGCAGCAGCGTTCCGTCAGCATTCCTTGCAAAATAAGTTCCGAAATAGGATCCAATAGGGTAACCCACCAAGGCTCCTTGTGTGTTACTTACATCTAGACCGATGAAAGGCGCATTCTGATAAAGCCTGGTGACTTTGTTTTTATTCTTGTTGAACAATATGGAGGTCTCCCAGGAAAAATCCTTGGTTCTAACCGGTGTGCCACCGGCAAGTATTTCAAAACCTTTGTTTTCCATTACTCCAAGATTATCGAGCGTTGAAAAATATCCATTGGATGGCGCCCAATTGTAGCTCACCACTATATCATCAATACGCTGTTTATATATATTGAACTTTGCATAGAGTCGTCCATTAATGAATTGCATATCTGCACCGGTTTCCCATTCTGTTTTTACTTCCGGTTTTATGTTCTCGTTACCCTTCCTGTTGAGGGGTGCAAATCCCCCCTGGCCGTAGTAATTGATCACCCCGGTATTGTTGAATCTGTCATAAGGTCCAATACCCGTTAGATTTCCTGCTTTTCCGTAAGCCATTCTGAGATGCAGGGTGTTAAACCAGGAAGAGATCCTGCTGTTCTTCCAGAACTCAGTTGATGAAAGGGAAAACGAAGCGCCTGCCTTGGGGTAGAAAACGCTGCCAGACGACTGTTCAAAGGCCGAAGACCGGTCAGTGCGGCCAGCAAGGGTTAGAAAAAGTTGGTCTTTATATCCGATGGTCTCCTGTAGAAATGCTCCGTAAACCGTCTGCTCTGAGCGCACATCAACAGGAAGGGTGAATATAGTTTGTGCGGCCGCCAGCGTTCTTACATAAGGTAAAAGATTTCTTCCTTCCTGTGCCTGAATATTCGTTTTGAAAGTCTGGCCCGAGTATCCCGCCACAGTTTCACTGGTGATCTTCGAACCAAATGATTTTTTGTATGCGCCTGTGATTTCGGTTGACCATTGCTGGTAGTTCAGTTTTGAAGCACTGACATAGCCATCTGAAAACAAAGAGAGAGGTACATTGAGATAGGGAAGCCTTTCCTGGTAGGTGAATCCCTCCTGGCCATAGGCATCCAGGCCAATAATTGCTCTGACTGTCATGCCTTCAAATGGCCTTAGCTGAACGTGCAGATTTGATATGGTTCTTTTCGTTTCTGTTGAAAGATCAAAAGTTTCGATGGGCGAAAGTGGATTGACCCAGCCGAACTCCACAGCCTGAAGTTTGCCGTTAGCGTCTCTTTCTTCAATATTGTAAACATTGTCAGTATGATTCATCGCACTTAATGGCGCGAATTGCTGGAAGCTATTGGGCATTTCCTTACTGCTGCTGTTGGAATACATCATCGATCCACCTACATTGATCCATTTGGCCAGTTCTGTGGATGCATTGATATTGAGCCCATATCTTTCAAACCCTGTATTTCTCAATATGCCATTATTATTCAGGTATGATCCGGAAATAAAATAGGTTGATTTTTCGCTGCCCCCACTCACTGATAGGTATTGGTCTGTTCCCCAACTATTCTGAAATAGCTGGCCTTGGTAGTCATATCTCTTTACCGGATAACGGGATGTATCCAATACACCTGAAATAGATTGGGGCCCACCTGGAGGGTTTTGAACTATATCCGTCCTGAAATTGGAAACCATGGTCCTTCTTTCCGTAGGACCCGTGAGCCTGGATCCATTAGTGGTTCTCCCGAACCTGAATGGATATTCATTTACTTCGATGCGGTGTGGCAGGGAATTATGGTTCACCGAAGTAAAAAAACTTACTTTCGGCCTTCCATTGTTTCCTTTTTTAGTTATGATCTGTACAACGCCGTTAGATGCCCTTGAGCCATAAATGGCAGCTGCAGAAGGTCCATTGATCACTTCAATATGTTCGATGTCGTGTGGGTTGATGTCGTTCAGCCTGTTGTTGCCGGTCTGATACCTTGTATTTGGATTAAGGTTGAGATTGACCATATTCTGTGAGCCGTTGTCGATCACTACACCATCAACTAAATAGAGGGGTTCTGATGAACCGAATACTGATCCCGCTCCGCGTAATTTGAGTGAGTAACCGCCGCCGGGATC
>JAHEFC010000392.1 GCA_024640385.1 Sphingobacteriales bacterium | reverse complement strand
TCATAATTAAGTACAAAGAGCAACGTGACTTCCCTGGTATACCCGGTACCTCCAGGCTAAGTGTTCACCTCCGATTCGGCACCATCAGTATCCGCGAACTGGTAGGCAGTGTAAGGGACCTGAGCGAGACATATCTGAACGAACTCATATGGCGGGAATTCTACCAGATGATCCTTTGGAATTATCCGGCAGTGGGAGAGGGTAAAGCATTCAAGCCCGCCTATGATATGATCAAATGGAGGAATAATGAAGATGAGTTTAAGAAATGGTGTGAAGGTCAAACCGGATACCCCATAGTTGATGCGGGCATGCGGGAACTTAATGCAACAGGATACATGCATAACAGGGTGAGAATGGTGGTCGCCTCTTTCCTGTGTAAGCACCTGTTGGCCGACTGGCGCTGGGGTGAAGCTTATTTTGCCGAAAACCTTCTTGACTTCGACCTGGCTTCCAATAACGGAGGATGGCAATGGGCATCGGGAAGCGGTTGTGACGCTGCACCTTATTTCAGGATATTCAATCCCCGGCTTCAAACGGAAAAGTTCGACAGGGATCTTTCTTATATAAGAAGATGGGTCCCCGAATTCCAGGAATTCGGTTATCCCAAGCCGATAGTTGATCACGAATTTGCAAGAAACCGTTGTCTTGAAGTTTATAAAGAAGCAGTTCAGATACCGGACGGCCGATAGCAGGTGGCAGGTTACAGGTTGCAGGCTGCCACCTGCAACCTGCAACCTGCTATCGGGGGTATATTAATCACAAGAACACCTCATAGCTTCCCGCAACGGGCTGCGGAAAAATAGTCTCCGCAATTTCAAGCAGCTGCCATACAGCCGCCTTTCCCTTAGACCCCAGGTCCAGTGAATAATCATTTACGTACAGTTCTATATGCTTTCTCATCACATCTTCTTCCATTTCCTGGGAATTGGATCTGATGAACTCAGATAATTTGGGATATTCATTTTGTGAATGGATAAGACTATCCCTGATCAGTTTGCTGACCTCCTGCATCAACGCCCCGTCAAATCGCCTGTTCATCACAATGCCACCCAGTGGAATCGGATTACCGGTTGTTTTTTCCCAGTGGTCGCCAAGATCCATCACCTTATATAAGCCCTTAGCCTCATAGGTGAACCGGTTCTCGTGAATGATCACTCCTGCGTCCACCTCGCCATTCAACACCGCATCTTCGATAGAAGAAAATACCATGAATTTTTTCTTTAAAGCGCCGGGAAATGCCAGTGTGAACAGCATATGCGCAGTTGTATTGACTCCCGGTAAGGCTATCGTCAGGTCGTTGACCTGTTCCATGTCAATGGGATGCGACGTGATCAGCAGTGGCCCCACACCCATGCCTAAAGCGCCGCCCGCACTAAGCACTTGATATGCGGGAAGAATACGGGGCAGCACCCCGTAGCTGATCTTGCTGATGTCGAGTTTTTCCTGCAGAGCCATCCTGTTTAATGTCTCTACATCTTCCATCACGGCTTCAAATTCCAGGTTACCTGTATCGATCTTGCGGTTCACCAACGCATCAAAGATGAATGTATCATTAGGGCAGGGCGAAAAGCCAATGGTAAGTTTCATTTAATAAGGATCTGTTATTTGATTCAGGAATTTGATCACTTCAGCATTCAGGGCGTCTACAGCTTCCTTCATCTTCCATTTCTTCTTATCCCTTTCGCCGATCATGTTGGAGATGGCGCGGAACTGTATGAACGGGATGGATTCTTTCAGGCAAACATAATGAAAAGCAGCCCCTTCCATACTCTCCGTGACCGGCATGTATTTGTCTTTTATGCCCTGGATAAAATCATGATTGGTTGAAACCTGGTTCACAGTAATTCCTCTTACACATTCCAGCTGAATCTTGCCCAAAAGCTCCTTATGGGGATTGACCAGTTTCTTATTTTTCCATGGCCCCCCATTGTCTTCGGCCAGCCCCAGGTCAAACAGGTCCTGCCACTCCCTGTTGTGCATTACACCCATATCTCCCACCATGTCTTCTTTAATGGTTACCACCATGCCGGGGGCAAATATGGGATGGAAACTGCCGGCAATACCTGCCTGTATGGCCAATGTGTATTTGTACTGCGAAAATTTCTTGGCCAGGGTGTAGGTAGTGTCCATCATGCCAACTCCCGCTACCACCACATCAACACGCTGGTTCTTACGCAGATAGATCCTTTCTGAAAGGTAGTGGATCAGGGGTTCGATCTCCTTCCGGGTGGCCGCGATCAAAAGGATGTTCATGCCGCAAATTTCGGATATTAATCGCTTATGTGTTAACTTTGCGGCCTCTTTAGTATATGGTATTTCTGACACGAGTGGAACATTTTAATGCAGCCCATAAGCTCTACAACCCCAATTGGAGCCGGGAGAAGAACGACGAGGTTTTCGGGCGTTGTGCCAATGATAACTGGCACGGGCATAATTTCGAGCTGCTGGTGACCGTGAAAGGAGAGCCCAACCCCGACACGGGTTTTATAGTGGACGCTAAACTTCTCAGCAGGATCATAAAGGATAGCGTGGTGGAGAAGCTGGATCACAGGAATCTGAACCTCGACGTGGATTTCATGAAGGGTAAAATGTGTTCCATAGAAAACCTGGTCATGGGCATTTGGAATGAACTTAAGCCTTTAATGCCGGCTGCAGTGGAACTGCATTGTATCAAACTGATAGAGACCCCAAGGATATACGTGGAATATTACGGATAGTATTTCCGCCCTTCCCAAACTTTTTTACCTTACAGCCGTTATTTATTTTCTATGGAGCGAAAAGTGGCGGTTTTCAGGAGGGAGCATTTCAATGCTGCGCACAGGCTGAACAATCCTGGATGGGATGATGCAACCAACTCAAAAGTATTCGGCAAATGCAATCTTCCCCACTATCATGGCCATAATTATGAGTTGATCGTTAAGCTGACAGGTGTTCCTGACCCGGAAACAGGGTATGTGATGGATATGAAAGTCCTGTCCGACCTGGTCAGGGAGAAAGTGATCGAAAAATTTGATCACAGGAACCTGAATCTTGACACGGCGGAATTCAAAGATCTTAACCCTACGGCGGAGAATATTGCGATCGTTATCTATGATATCTTAAGACCTGCGATCGACAGTAAATTCGACCTGAAGGTCACACTCTATGAAACCCCAAGAAATTTTGTAGAATACCCGGCATAGGAAATAATAAATACAACCTTTACCATGGCTTATAAAAAAGTAGAACAGTATGGAGATAAGATAACTTCCAGCCTTACTGAGAACTATCGTGAATCACTGGCTCTTCTCGGCGAGGACCCTGACAGGGAAGGACTTTTAAAAACTCCGGAGAGGGTGGCTAAAGCCATGCAATACCTCACGCAGGGATACCATATGGACGCAAAGGCCATTCTGAACTCTGCAAAGTTTCATGAAGAAGTGAGTGAAATGGTGATCGTAAAAGATATAGAAATCTATAGTCTTTGCGAACACCATATGCTTCCTTTTTATGGAAAAGCACACATTGCGTATATCCCCAACGGCTGGATCACGGGCCTGAGCAAGATCGCCAGGGTAGTAGACGTATTTTCACGCCGCCTGCAGGTACAGGAAAGGCTGACCACGCAGGTGCTTGAAGCTATTAAAGATACCCTCAATCCGCTTGGAGTGGCAGTAGTTATTGAAGCCTCCCATTTATGTATGATGATGCGCGGCGTTCAAAAGCAGAATTCCGTAACCACCACTTCTGCTTTCTGGGGCGAATTTGAAAGGAACGAATCCAGGAGCGAATTCATACGCCTGATAGGATCTAAACTGCACTGATTTAACCAGTTAGATAGGCAGATAGGCAGAGAGGAAGAATATTTCCTCTCTATCTCTCTACCTCACTTTCTCTCTACTGCCGGGTGGCATTCATTGCCAAGAATAATGTAATTTCGCCACCCAACCTTAGATCATGAAGCAAGCATATATTTTCCCCGGCCAGGGTTCGCAATTCCCGGGAATGGGTAAAGAGTATTACGATAACAGTGCATTTTCCCGCAAGTTGTTTGAACAGGCCAATGAGATCCTTG
>JAHEFC010000092.1 GCA_024640385.1 Sphingobacteriales bacterium | reverse complement strand
CGGCCAGCACACAAAAAAGCCCCCGCAAGAATTGCGAGGGCTTTGTGACCCCGTCAGGATTCAAACCTGAAACCTTCTGATCCGTAGTCAGATGCTCTATTCAATTGAGCTACAGGGCCATATCCCCGTTTGGGGGTGCAAATATAAGAATTATCGCATTAACGGATTGGCGAATTGGCGAATTCTTTATAAAATCCGTCAATCCGCCAATCCGCTAATCCGCCAATCGTTCAGTATTCCCATTTCATAAAGGCTTCCAGCGCCGCGTATTTGGGCAATCCCAGCCTGTCGTACAGGTCGGCCGTGCCTGAGTTCCGCTCTTCGGCACGCTGCCAGAATTCGCGGCTGTCGCTGCCCTGGAACACCACGCCGTCTTTTTGAGACTGGTGGATGAATATCCCGTTACGCTTCTGCATTACCTGGTCAGGGCTCATCGGGATCGTCATTTCAACATCCCAGCAATCCCACTCTGCCCAGGCACCACGGTATAACCAGAGTACACAGTCTTTTATGGATTCATCATTTGCCGCTTTAAGCCTTTTCAGCGCTTCGATCATAATGTCAAAGCAAACTTTATGGGTACCATGGGGATCGGCGAAATCGCCGGCGGCAAAGATCTGGTGAGGTTTTACTTTTTTGATCAGGTCCATAGTGATCTGCACGTCGGCTTCACCTGGAGGATTTTTTTCGATAAGCCCCGTTTCATAGAACGGCAGATTCATGAAATGAATGTTCTCGTCCTTGATCCCTACATAACGGCAGGTGGCCCTGGCTTCCGTACGGCGGATCAGGCCTTTGATCGCCCTGATCTCCTCGGTATCTTTCTGGTAAGATTTCTTGGTTTTGATGAAGGCACGTGCATCCTGCCAGATGCCATTTGCGCGGCTTTTATCAATGCCGAAAATGGAGTCGAACTCAACAGCGAAATCGATCTGCCTCATCACAAACTCATCACTCACTGCAATGTTACCGGAAGTCTGGTAGCCCACATGCACATCATGTCCCTGCTCGTGCAGGCGGATGAATGTTCCACCCATAGAGATGATATCATCATCCGGGTGGGGGGAGAAGATGATCACCCTTTTGCTTTTGGGCTCTCTGCGCTCAGGATGCCTGGGTACATCTTCAGAATATTTTCCTCCGGGCCAACCGGTGATGGTATCACGCATACCGTTGAACACCCTCAGGTTGATATCGTAAGCTGAGCCGAATTTCACCATGAGGTCGCTCAGGCCATAGTTATTGTAATCATTGCTGGTGAGCATGAGGATGGGTTTTTTCAGGTCCAGCGCCATACTGCAAACAGCTTTCCTGATCTGCTTTTCCGTCCAGTCGATCTCACCAGTAAGCCAGGGCGATTTGTACCTGGTCAGTTCCTGTGCGGCACCTTCGTCCAGTACAAACACACAGTTATTATGTTCCTGCAGAAAAGATGCAGGCACATGATCCGTGGTAGTGCCTTCAACAGACTCCCTGATCACGGGTGCCTTATGCGAACCCCAGGCCAGCAACACGATCTTCTTTGCTTTCAAAATGGTATTTATACCAACGGTGATGGCTAACCGAGGAACCTGTGCGATGCTTGCGAATTCATAGGCGTTGGCGAGCCTGGTGGTATTGTCGAGTGCAACGAGGCGGGTGCCAGACTGTCTTCCGGAACCGGGCTCGTTAAATCCGATATGCCCGTTGATGCCTATGCCCAACACCTGGTAATCTATACCGCCAGCCATTTCTATCTTTTTCTCATATTCGGCCGCATAAGCCCTCACGTCATTCTTTTCTATGGTTCCATCAGGAACATGGGTGTTTGCTTTATCTATGTCAATATGATCGAAAAGATGAACATTCATGAACCTGTGATAGCTCTGCAGCGCGTCGGGTTCTATGGGGTAATACTCGTCAAGATTGAAGGTGACCACATTTTTGAAACTCAGGCCTTCAGTTTTATGCAGGCGAACCAGTTCCTTATATAATGTTTTTGGCGTGGAACCCGTAGCAAGACCCAGTACACAGGTTTTGCCATCTTTTTGTTTCTGCCTGATCAGGTCAGATATTTCCCGGGCAACACTGGCCGAAGCGATCTTATCATTCTCATAGATCTGAACGGGTATCTTCTCAAAAGAATCAACTAGGCTCATGTAGATAGTTTTAGCGGTTAAAGTCAGGGGCGTAAAGATATGGATTGATCAGAAAACTCAAGGCTCAACCTGCAGTTCAAATACCAGGGGCCAGAGTTTGCCCGTGATATACATCTTCTTTTTAGACGGATCCCATGCTATCCCGTTCAAAACTGCCCCATGCGGATTGTTTTCCAGGTAACTGAGATCCATCTTGCTGTATTTTTTCAAAATATCAGTGAAATCAAGTTTGCCGGTTACATGTCCGTTGGACGGATCGATCTTCACAATGTAATTGTATTCGATGCGGTTGGCATAAATGCTGCCATTGATATATTCCAGTTCATTGAGGTTATTCAGGGGGCCGAGGTGATCAGTTACCGAGATCACCCGTTCGAGTTTGAGTGTTCCTGGTTTTACTACGTAGATCTTATCGCTACCGTCTGAAATGTACAACGACTTTCCGTCGTTGGTTATCCCCCAGCCTTCATTGCTCCAGTTCAGCTCGCCCAGGGGTTTAAAGCTCTGGGGATTGTACATGAGTACCTTGTGGTTCTGCCAGGTGAGTTGATAAAGTGTGTCGTTCAGCACGGTGATCCCTTCTCCAAATAATTTATCCTCCAGGTGCTTCAACTCTTTTGGCTTTCCTGTTGGCAGGTCCACTTTTCTGAGGCTGGACCGGCCTTCAAGGCCAGTGCTTTCAAGGAGTGTGCCGTTATGAAATTCAAGCCCCTGTGTGAATGCAGCTGTATCATGGGGATAGGTGTTAACTACGGTGTAAGGTACCAGGGCAGCTTCGGGAATCAGGGGCGCCTGTGGTTCTTCAGCTGTACCAGACTGTTCAGTACCGGAATTATTGCAGGAAAGAGCCAAAAATACAAGGACGGCAGGTAAAATATTTTTCAACATAATAAAATGCGGGATCTGGGCTAACCTTCTTTTTATCAATCGATTATTCATCAAATGTAGAGAATTGGCGGGGATCATGGCGACAGATGGCGTTAAAAATCCGTTGAGTGGCTTTGATTTGTTCGCTAAGTTTTGTTGTTTTGCATTGTAGACCTCTGTTATTCGGATCAGATCTCCAGAATATCCGATTATTTACGGAGCCCATCATCCACTTCCGAGACTTACCATCCAGGTGTTTTCCTGGTCTTATTCCAATCCTTTAGAAATCTTCGGCTTGTGCGGCCAAATCATTTTCTTCCAATCCTTTAGAATCTCCGGGTTTGTGCACCCAAATGTTGTTTATCCAAATCTATTGAAAGTCTAGAATCCTTAGTTCTCTGAGAGCCATTCGAAACCTCTGAAATCAAATCGAATGAAAACTCTTACCTCTCTAGTAGTTCTGGTACTTTTTACCCAGGCAGTATTTGCCCAAAAGAATTGCGGAACTTCCGCTTACCTGGACAGGGTACGTCTTGAATTTCAAGCCCCTTCTTTCAGGAACAATCTGAGTTTTGCTGCTCCGCAGTCGTCAAATACCGGAGCGTCTTCAGCAGAACTTTCTTCACAAACTGTAATTACCATCCCTGTTGTTGTGCATGTTCTTTATAATGCCAACGCCAACGTAACTGATGAGCAGATCAAATCACAGATCGAAGCGCTGAACAGGAATTTCAATAAGGAAAACGAAGATTTTTCAAAAGTGCCTGCCGTTTTTGCCAGTGTTGCAGGTGTTTCAAATATCAGGTTCGTACTGGCTAAAGTAGATCCTAATGGAAGGGCTACAAACGGTATCACACGTACCAAATCAGTTCGCGAACTCTGGACCAATGATGATAAAGTGAAGATGGCTGAATATGGCGGGGTAACCCCATGGGATACCCGCAGTTACCTGAACATCTGGGTTTGTAACCTGGTTCCCGGCCTTCTTGGTTATTCATCAGCCCCTGGTTCACCTGCTGACAAGGATGGCGTTGTGATCAAGTTCAACATTTTCGGTACATCTGCCTCAGGCAATTTCAATATGGGAAGAACTGCAGTTCATGAGGTTGGCCACTGGCTTAACCTGAAACACCTTTGGGGTGATAAAGAATGCGGATCTGATGAAGTGGACGATACGCCCCAACAAAAAACGTATAACCAGGGTACGCCAACTTTCCCTAAAATGGGAATGGGTTGTTCAGCGGCTAATCCCTATGGTGAAATGTTCATGAACTTCATGGATTTCACCAACGACGCCAGTATGATGATGTTCACACAGGGCCAGGTGAACAGGATGCGTAACCTTTTCAATGCGGGTGGCATCAGGGAAAGCATCCGTTATTCAAAAGCGCTTGGTGAGCCATGGAATAATACACCAGTAACTGCCGGTACCAATTCCGGAACAAATGCAGGTACAGTATCCCAACCAGCTCCAATGGTAGTGATCGCTCCGGTTAAATTGTATCCTAACCCTGCAGTTGAAAAAATCACCATCGCTGCAACAAGCGAGCAGAACATTACCGGCCAGACCTTTGCTGTTTATTCTGTTGACGGAAGGGTAGTGACAGCCGGAACCATCAGTGCCAACATTTTCAACCTTAATATTTCCTCTCTGCACCGTGGAATCTACTTTATCAGGCTGGGAGAAAACGCTGATAAACAGGTGCTAAGGTTTGTGAAGCAATAATATTTATTCGGTAGGGAATAAATGGGCAGGTTCAATCACAAGATTAACCTGCCCTTCACGTTTAAGGTAATAGCTTTGTTTAAAACCGATCAGAAACTATGAAAAGATCCTTACTCCTCAGTGCATTGGCCCTTATTATTACAGCGCAAAGTTTCGCTCAGTTATTTCCCAAAAAGGACTCATCAAAATCTGGTATTGGCAGTAAACTGGATAAGTTCATGAAGCAGTCCAAATCGGGCGGGGCGCTCACGAACGACCAGGTGATAGCCGGTCTTAAAGAAGCGCTTACTGTTGGTACCGAAAGGTGCACAAAAACAGTATCATCCCCCAACGGGTATTTCGCTAATGCAGCCATCAAGGTTTTGATGCCTGAGGAAGCTAAAAAAGTGGAGAAAACGCTGAGGAGCGTAGGTTTGGGTAAACAGGTGGATGATGCCATACTTTCGATGAACCGGGCTGCAGAAGACGCGGCAAAATCTGCCACGCCAATTTTTGTTAATGCGGTGAAGCAAATGAGTTTCCAGGATGCCATGGGCATTCTCAAAGGATCGGATAATGCGGCAACAAGTTATCTGCAATCCAAAACCACTCCGCAGCTGACAGAAGCATTCAGGCCGGTGATTGAAGAGTCCCTCAAAAAAGTAGATGCTACTAAATACTGGAATACGGTGTTTACCAGTTACAATAAATTCAGCAAAGAGAAAGTCAACACTGATCTTCCGGCTTATGTAACGGAAAAAGCATTATCAGGAATTTTTGTACAGCTTGCCGAAGAGGAAAAAAAGATCCGTACGGATCCAGTTGCGAGAACAACGGATATACTCAAGCAGGTGTTTGGGGCGAAATAAAGAGAGTCAGAGAGGAAGAGAGGCTGAGAGTAAGACACTATAAAATATTCAATAAAAAATGCGGAGAATTCCTCCGCATTTTTTCTGTCTCTCTGTCTCTCTTACTCTCTGCCTCTCTAAATATCAATCGCTTCCCCATACGCCGCAGCCACTGCTTCTTTGACAGCTTCGCTGAGGGTGGGGTGAGGATGCACTGCGTTCAGTAACTCGTGATTGGTGGTCTCCAGTTTCCTGGCGGTTACCACTTCAGCGATCAGTTCGGTAACTCCCTGGCCGATCATATGGGCTCCGAGGAACTCGCCATATTTAGCGTCAAACACCACTTTTACAAATCCTTCTGTGGCTCCTGATGCACTGGCTTTACCACTGGCCATGAAGGGGAACTTACCCACCTTCACTTCATATCCTGCCTCTTTTGCAGCTTTCTCCGTGTAGCCTACTGATGCCACTTCAGGACTGCAATATGTACAGCCCGGAATATTGTTATAATCCATGGCTTCAGGCAGGTGAGTTGATTTTTTCTCCAGATATGCGATGTACTCAGAAGTATTAATGCCTTCTTTGCTGGCTACGTGTGCCAGTGCCTGGCCAGGTGCACAGTCGCCAATGGCGAAAATACCGGCAACACTGGTCTGGCCGTATTTGTCCACTACGATCTTACCTTTCTCCGTTTTGATCCCATTTTCTTCCAGGCCAATGCCTTCAAGATTAGACTGGATACCCACAGCGCTTAATAATATATCCGCTTCCAGCACCGACTCGCCACTTGCACTCTTAACAGTAGCTTTTACGCCCGCACCGGTAGTATCTGTTTTAGTCACTTCAGCTGAAGTCATGATGGTGATGCCCTTACGCTTCAGGTGTTTTTCCAGCTCTTTGCTGATCTCTTCATCTTCCACCGGAACAACCCTTGGCATGAATTCAACTATGGTCACTTTAGTGCCCATGCTGTTGTAGAAATCTGCGAATTCAACACCTATTGCGCCACTGCCTACTACAATCATGGATTTGGGCTGTTGGGGTAATACCATGGCTTCCCGGTAACCTATGATCTTCTTTCCGTCGATAGGCATAGCCGGTAATTGCCGACTGCGCGCCCCCGTGGCAATAATGATATATTTTGCTTCAACTACCTGCTTGCTACCATCTGCAGCAGTCACTTCAAGTTTTCCCTTGCCTGCTACCTTTCCAAATCCCATGATCACATCGATCTTATTCTTCTTCATCAGGAACTGCACACCTTTGCTCATTTTGTCGGCCACGCCACGGCTTCTTTTGATCACTGCACCAAAATCGTGGGATACGCCACTGCTTTGAATGCCATAATCGGCACTATGTTTCAGGTATTCATACACCTGGGCACTTTTCAGAAGTGCCTTGGTGGGGATACAGCCCCAGTTGAGACAAACACCACCCAGACTTTCTTTTTCAACGATCGCTACTTTGAGGCCCAGTTGAGAAGCCCTGATAGCAGCAGGGTAACCACCCGGACCGCTTCCCAGAACAATTACGTCGTATGCCATAACAATGATTATAATTTAATTGAGGTGCGAAAATACTAATTTGTATTCATCTAATCCGGTTACATGCCTAGGCCTTCATTCCCCTTATGTTTAATGATGATCCTGTTTTGCACAGGATCCTTTGCCCAGCGGGCTCCTGACTATGAGAAAGCAGACCGTTTTGCAAGGGAATTAAGTGCCCCCATATCGGAACTTTCCGCCCTGGACAGCATGCTGGAAAGGGCTGGAAAAATGTTCAGCCTTCCCGAAGAAAAGGTCAGGTTCGTGTTCACCTGGATCGCATTGAACCTGGAGTACGATTGCGGTATTGAAGCTCCCGGTGGTGCTTCGGTGCAGTCGATTGAAAATATCCTCAAAAACCGGAGGTCAACCTGTTCAGGCTATTCCAGCCTGATCAATTATGCACTTAAGCAATTGGGTTTTGAATCCATAGCGATCAGGGGCGTAGCCAAAACTGCCAGGCGTGACCTCTATTGGCAGTACCTGCCAAGGCCCAATCATGCCTGGAATGCTGTAAAGGTCAATGGTGAATGGAAATTATTGGATGCCAACTGGGCCAGCGGGGAAGCCAGTGAAAATTGTGATACGGTGATCAGGTCCTTTTCGCCTTTTTATTTCTTTCCCGACCCGGAGATGCTTGCGTTAAGCCATCTCCCTACAGATAGCAGCTGGCAGTTGATAAGCCAGCCTGTGGATCCCCAGACCTTTCTCTCCCGGCCCATTTTCCACGATCCTTATTATGAGAAGAAGGTGAGTGCGTTTATACCTGCAACGGGCATATTAAAAGTAAAGAAAAACGACCTGGTACGGTTCCGGTTCAATACTGCTGTACCGCTGGATCGCATAGCGATCTGGAGTGACGACAAAAAAGGCCTGAGTCCTGAATTCGGAAGATTTTCGAGAGTCAATAATGGCTACGAATACAGCTATCGGGTAAGGGAAACTGGCGATTATTTTCTCAATGTTTCCCTGGATGCCAATCGAACAGCAATCATTTACAGGATCATGGCAGATTAGGGACCATTTTTTTGATGATCGCTGAAAGCTGTGCCGCAGATGCCACACCACTTTGTCTCCAAAGCTGCTTGCCTTTATGGAACAGGATCAGTGTTGGAACGCTGCTTACCTGGTAGGCCATGGAGGCCTGTGGATTCCTGTCTACGTCTACTTTGATCACTTTGACCCGTTCGCCTTCCCGCTCAACCAGTCTTTTGAGTTCGGGGGCCATCATCTTACAGGGGCCGCACCATTCGGCGGAAAAGTCCACCAGAACCGGGGTTTCCCCATTGATCAATTCCTGGAATTTACTCATAGTACAGCCTGATTTTTATTTGCCGGGCAGGTTTTAATGCCCAATACCGCATAGATCGGGCACCAGCTGATCAGGCTGGTGGCAAGAAATATGCCTCCTAATATCACCAGAACCAGTCCCATAGTGCCTGAGATCACGCCTGTGAAATATAGCACTGCGAGAACTACTGCGAGTAAGGCCCTGACAGTACGGTCGATGTTTCCTAAATTCTTTGTCATGTTGAAGATTTTGCTTGTATTATGCAAAATTATCCTTAGTTCCTGCCAAAACAGGTGACCTCGGTCACCTTGGACCTCGATTTTCTGTATTGAGCTTTAGCGGTGTACCTTTGCGCTGAACCTGGCGGGAAAGGGGCTATCAGGCTGATTTCGACCGGGTAAGGGGTTATTATCCGGAATATCAAGAAATTAGTCTAACAATAACCAGAAATTCTTTTTGAAAATTCCCAAAATTATTTGACCTTTGCCGTCCCAAAATTTCAGATAATGGCAAGAGTATGTCAGGTAACAGGTAAAAGGCCGATTGGCGGAAACTACGTTTCCCACTCGAATATTAAGACGAAGAGAAGGTTTTTGCCTAATCTGCAAACCAAACGTTTTTTCCTCGCTGAAGAAGGAAAATGGATCACTTTGAAGGTTTCTGCTGATGCTATCAGAACCATCAACAAGAGGGGTCTGTACAATGTGGTTAAGGAGATGAGGGCAAACGGATCTCATATTTAAAAAAATTACAAAAGCGAACTACAATGGCAAAGAAAGGCAACAGGGTTCAGGTGATTCTGGAATGCACGGAGCATAAGACCACTGGTCTTCCCGGAACCAGCCGTTATATCAGTACCAAGAACAAGAAGAATACTCCTGAGCGCTTGGAACTGAAGAAGTACAACCCGATCATGAAAAAATATACTGTTCACAAGGAAATTAAATAATCATGGCAAAAGCAGCAAAAACGGCGATCAAGACCAAAGACCAGAAGGCAGCAGCCGAGGCAAAGAACTGGACCAAAGTGATCAAGGCCGTACGCAGTCCAAAGTCTGGTGCCTATACTTTTAAAGAGCAGATCGTCCATAAGGATAAGATCAAGGAATTCCTGGCTCAGAAGTAATTCAAAGATATTCGCATTGACGGGGAAGCTGTTCTGTATATACCAGGACAGCTTTTCTTATTTTTACTGCCCCCGGTAAAGTTAAGGCATGGAAAAAACGATAACCATAGAGAAGGCAAGACCACAGGATGCGGATTTTATACTTGATCTGGCCCGCAAAACTTTTGTGGAAACATATGGCGAGTATAACGATCCCAAAAATGTTGAGCTCTATGTGAACGAATCTTTTTCCAATGAGGTCATTGCCGAAGAGCTGAGTACGCCGGATGCCAGGTTTTATATTGCATACCTGGACGGAACGCCGGTGGGTTTCTGCAAACTCCGAAACGACAGGAAGCCGAAGGCTATTGAAGGCAAAACACTCGAGGTTCAAAGGATCTATGTATTGAAAGAATTCCAGGGCTATAATGTGGGAAAGGCTTTGATGGAAAAGATCAAGTCCCTGGCCAAAGAAGAAAAATATCCCGTGATCTGGCTGCAGGTATGGCAACAGAACCATAAAGCGATCAGGTTCTACCAAAATGCGGGTTTTGTAGTATATGAAACAACAGGTTTCCGGTTTGGTAATGAAATACAACAGGATTACCTGATGAGGTTCGACCTCTATTTTTAAATTTGGACTATGGGATTATTCGATAAGTTTTTTGGAAAGAAGGAAAAGCAGTCTCTGGATGAAGGCCTGGAAAAAACCCGGGAAAATATTTTCTCGCGCATCACCAAAGCCGTAGCGGGTAAGAGTACAGTGGATGAAGAAGTGCTGGATAACCTGGAAGATGCATTGGTAAGTGCCGATGTAGGTATTGATACAACTGTAAAGATCATTGAACGCATTGAGCAGCGGGTTGCAAAAGACAAATATCTTAATACCAGTGAACTGAACAGGATCCTGCAGGAAGAGATCGAATCGATGCTGGTGGATGCCAAAGAGCAGAGTTACCGCGATTTCTCAACGCCACAGGGTACTAAACCCTATGTGATCCTGGTGGTAGGCGTGAACGGTGTGGGTAAAACAACTACGATAGGCAAACTGGCACATAATTTTAAAACCGCCGGCAAATCTGTTCTGCTGGGCGCGGCAGACACCTTCAGGGCTGCTGCAGTGGACCAGCTGACCATCTGGAGTGAAAGGGCAGGTGTGCCCATTGTGAAGAAAGATATGGGCAGCGATCCGGCTTCTGTTGCATTTGATACGGTGAACAGTGCAATGGCCAGGGGCTCAGATGTAGTGATCATCGATACAGCAGGAAGGTTACACAATAAAGCCCACCTGATGGACGAATTAAGTAAGATCCGCCGGGTGATACAGAAAGTGATCCCTGATGCCCCGCACGAAGTGCTGCTGGTGCTTGATGGGTCAACGGGCCAGAATGCGCTGGAGCAGGCCAAACATTTCACGGCTGCCACTGATGTTACAGCGCTTGCTATAACTAAACTCGATGGCACTGCAAAAGGTGGTGTGGTACTGGCTATTGCCAGTCAGTTTGCAATCCCGGTGAAATTCGTTGGGGTTGGTGAGAAGATGGAAGACCTGCTGGTGTTCAACAAGCATGAATTCGTAGACAGCATTTTTAAGGGAATGTGAGAATGTGAGGAATGTGATAAATGTGGCGCTTCGCTAAATGAATGTGAAAATGAAAACGAATTCTCACATTCATCACATTCATTCGACCACATTCCCACATTTATCACATTCCTCACATTCCCGGTCTTAGCTCTGCTAACACCGGGTAGTGGTCGCTGGGGTATTTACCATGGTAACTGTCTGTGAGTATGCCATACCTGCTTACTTTAAATCCTTTAGTTATAAAGATGTGATCAATTACATCTTTTGACGGATTATCCCATTTGAAACTATTAAAGCTGCCAGTGTTACGGTAAGCATTTGTTGTCTGGAACAAAGCATCTTTCAAACTACCGCTGTTGGCCAGTTCCAGGTACCATTCGCTTTCATGATTGCCGTTGAAATCACCCGTTAGGATCACTTCCTTATTTCCGGCGATCGATTTAATTTTCTGGAGTATCAGTTTGCTGCTTTCCACCCTGGCCTTTACGCCCTGGTGATCGTAATGTACATTGAATACGTAAAAAGTCTTCTTCAGTTTTTTATCTTCCAGT
>JAHEFC010000091.1 GCA_024640385.1 Sphingobacteriales bacterium | reverse complement strand
GCAAACCTTATCCAGGACCAGCGACCTAAAGAAAAAATTGACCTGAATGAATTGATAGATGAAGTGACCTATAAAATGGAAGATCTGATATTTGAAACGAAAACAGAGATCCTGCGGTCAAAGCTTCCTGCGATCCATGCGATCCCTTATCAACTCTTCATACTTTTCCAGGAGTTGATCAGGAACAGTATTCATTTTGCGAAACCGGAACAGGTGCCCCATATTGAAATCCTGGAATGGAAAAACGGCAGGCCGGGCTTTACGGTGATTGCTATACGAGACCGTGGTGTGGGTTTCTCGAACGACTATGCCGAAAGGATCTTCCGGATCTTTGAACAACTGGAGCCAAGGTCGGCCCCGGGCAAAGGAATTGGTCTTGCGATGTGTTCAAGGATCATGCTCAATCATGGCGGGAGGATATGGGCAGAGGGGTCACCGGATGAAGGAGCTTCATTTTTCATGGAATTCCCGGGAAAACCTGAGCCCGTTTAAGCAAAGATCCCTCAGGCGTTGCTGCATACCTCTTACTGAAAATGGCAGATCACCAGTGGCATCATTTTTTTTCCTTTCCTGCCATATCAATAATTTAAAACAAAGCCTATGTTACGATGGACGGTTATTTTCCTGGTAATAGCAATCATTGCAGCTATATTTGGTTTTGGTGGAATTGCTGCAGGAGCGGCATCCATAGCGAAGATCCTCTTCTATATCTTCCTTGTGCTGTTCATTATCTCCCTGATCTTCGGAGGAGTCAGAAAAACAGACTTGTAAGGGATGGATCAAAAAGGCAGAGAAATACTTTCGGAGATGCAAACCGTTGCATCTCTTTTTTTGAGTATAAAAACGTCCCGGTTTGGTATCTTTAATGGTGATTGCCGCTGACCACCATTTTTACTATGTATAAATCTTACATCCTGATCGCTGAAGATGACGCGGACGACAGGTTCCTGCTGGAAACTGCATTTGAAGAATGCGGATATAAAGACAAGCTGATCTTTGTGGAAAACGGGATCGAACTGATACAATTCCTGAATAATGCAAAACCGGGAAATGGACTGGACAGAAAATTCCCTGTATTCATCATGCTCGATCTGAACATGCCTAAAAAAGATGGCCGTGAAGTGCTGAAAGAACTCAAGGAAAGCCCGGAATATAAAACCATTCCTGTAGTCATTTTCACAACTACGAAAAATGAAAATGATATCAAAAGATGTTATGAACTGGGAGCCAATTCATATGTAGTGAAACCGGTGAATTTTGAACACCTGGTCAAAGTCATCGGGCAGATCAGGGATTACTGGTTCAGCGTTTCATCAGCAGCGGGATGAGCACACCCATTTGATCCGGTTTTGGGCGTTCTGTTTTTTCTTCCTTTGGTTTTCTGCAGCAGCATTTGCGAAACTCCCCCTACCGGTGTATCGTTCAGCTCTGACCTTCCACTCATGGTCATTATGACAGGCCGGTTTCCGCCCGGACTTTCATTTCACCTTTGACTTCACCTAATTTTTCGCGCGATGAGTTGAACAGATCAACCAGTTGATCAGCCCAGTTATTGGCGGTCGATTGTATTTTCTGCCTGAGGTCAGAACCTTTTTCAGGAGCGAGCAGCATTCCTATTACAGCTCCGGCTGCAGCTGCTCCAATAGCTGTGATCAGAATTTTTGATGTTGAATTCATCTTTACAAAGTTTTTTAATGATTAATACGTTTGCAGTATTACATAAATTTTGGTGCCGCTTGCGATGGGTAAAGGCTTCCTCAACAATCATGGGACTGAAATTGTATATACACTAACTTAGAAGACAAATGAACAACGGTGAAAGGAAGATATTGATCATAGACGATGAGGTTGACCTCTGCATCCTGATGAAGAACTTCCTCGTCCGGAAAGATTTTGAGGTCTATTATGCACATACCCTGAAAGACGGGATGCGACTCATGCAGAACATCATGCCGGATATCCTCTTCCTTGATAATAACCTTCCTGATGGTACCGGCTGGGACAGATCTGATTATTTTGTTTCTGTAAATCCTATGCTCAGATTATTCCTGATGAGCGGTTATCAACCGAATCTGCCGGATCCCCGCACCATGAATTATCATGTGATCTACAAGCCCATTTCATTTTCAGACCTTGAGATTCTGGAAACCAGTAGTTAATTATTGAGAAGATCCCGGATCCCGGAGGTGATCGACTGTATGGTTGGCAGCATGGCTTTTTCCAGAAGAATATTCATAGGGACTGCAGGCAGGTCCAATGAACCAATCACCTCAACCGGAGCATCCAGCCATTGAAAACAATTCCGGCTTATGCGGTAAGCCAGCGCCTGGGCAAAAGAATTGGTTTGCTGCTCTTCAGTGATCACCATGCATTTCCCATGTTTTTTGACAGCGTTGAATACGAGTTCTTCATCCAGGGGATAAAGTGTTCTCAGGTCTATGACCTCTACCTGCCCCACAAAAGATGCCGAAGCCTGAAGCGACCAGTACACACCCATACCATAAGTAACAATACAGCAGCTTGAACCGCCATTGATATGTTCCGCTGCAGCAGACTGCACTACATCAGCTTTTCCAAGCGGGATGATATAATCCCGTGAAGGTTCAGGCCGTTTCGCTCGTTCAGTGCCCGGCAGCTTGCTCCAGTATAATCCTTTGTGCTCAAGCATAAGCACCGGATTGGGATCGTAGAATGCAGCTTTCATCAGGCCCTTCATATCAGCAGCATTGGAAGGATAAACCAGTTTGATGCCTTTAATGGACAATAAAGTAGTTTCAACACTTCCGCTGTGATAAGGACCTCCACCTCCATATGCCCCTATTGGTACCCGAATCAAAGTCTGCACAGGGAATTTCCCATTCGACAGGTAACAGGATTTTGAAATCTCAGACACGAGTTGATTAAGGCCGGGATAGATATAGTCTGCAAATTGTACTTCTACAATGGGTTTGATACCAACGGCACTCATGCCCGCGGTTGAACCGATAATATATGCTTCCTGGATCGCTGTATTGAAAACACGATGGTCGCCGAATTTATCTGCTAGTGTTGCCGCTTCCCTGAAAACACCTCCCAGTCTCCTGCCAACATCCTGTCCATAGAGCACTGCTTCAGGATGATCTTCCATGATCTCTTTCAAAGCAAACAAAGCGGCGTCTACCATTAGAAGTTTTTCTGCGCCGGCAGGTTCACGGGTTCCTTTTTCTTCTGTAACAGGTGTAGGTGCAAAAACATGGTCAGCTACAGAAGAAACATCGGGTTCAGGAGCCGCAACGGCTCGATTAAAATCATTCAACACTTCCGCACTGGCTGTATCCTCTATCGTCATTAAAGTATCCTCATCAATCCCGGCATCCAGCAACTGTTGACGTAATATAGGACCGGGATCACGCTCCGCCTGTTTGGCCAGCTCTTCTTCTGTGCGGTAAAATTCTTTTCTTACCCCGCTGGTATGGTGGCCCAGTAGCGGAACATCGGCCTGCACTAAAATGGGCGACCTGGTTTGCCTTACAAAATCTACTGTTTCCTGCATACGTTGATAGCATTCAGAAAAATCCTGTCCATTGATACGGATGCGGGAAAGTCCAGGAAACCCGCCGGCATAACTATACGCATCCATGGCCCTGGCCTCTTCAGCAGTGACGCTGATGCCCCAGCGGTTATCCTGCACCAGGTAGATGATGGGCAGTTTTTTCAACACGGCAAACTGAAAGGCTTCACTGACTTCACCTTCAGTGATGCTGGCATCTCCCAGAGAGCAGACCACTACGGGAAGTTCTCCCTGTTCTCCTTTTTGTAATAAGGAAGATGAAATTCTTTCAAGGTACTGTATACCCTGTGCGATACCGGTAGTAGGGATCACCTGCATCCCGGTTGCACTGCTTTGTTGTATGATGCGGGGTTTATCAGCAGCCTTTGAAGAGGGATGGGAGTAATAAGCCCGTCCACCTGTGAACGGATCATCTTTTTTCGCAAGCAACTGCAGCATCAGATCGTATGGGGAATAGCCCAGCCCCAGCAAAAGGCTTTCATCCCGGTAATAAGGACTGACATAATCATGAGGGAGGAGATGAAATGCAGTGGCAAGCTGGATGGCTTCATGTCCACGTGAAGTAGAATGGACGTATTTACAGATTTGCCTGTTCTCTTCATATGTAATGGCCATATGACGGGCCAGGCACATCAGCTTATAGGCCTTTAAGAGAATATCGTTGAGCAAACCTTTGCGGTTATTTTATTGAGAGTTCGAACAGGCTTTCATCTTCAATGAAACCTTCGAGATCATCGCCCACCACGCATTCGCCCACGCCTGCAGGTGTGCCGGTGAATACCAGGTCGCCGATATTCAATGAGAAATAATTCGAGATATGCGCAATGATCGAATCGAAACTGAAGATCATATTGGCTGAATTCCCCTGCTGCACCAGTTCCTTGTTTTTGTAGAGGCAGAAATTGATATCTTTTTTATTCAGCTCCGGTTTTATGTCGATCCATTTACCAATAACTGCTGAATTATCCCAGGCTTTGGCTTTCTCCCAGGGAAGGCCTTTTTCCTTGAGTTGATTCTGGATATCACGGGCGGTGAAATCTATGCCTACTGTGATACCGTTATAATACTTGGAGGCATGTTTTTCCTGGATGTATTTCCCATTTTTGGAGATCCGCAAAACCAGTTCGCATTCATAATGCAGTTCGTTAGTGAATTCAGGATAATAAAACGGGGTATGTGACTGGAGCAGGGCACTCTTAGGTTTCATGAATATCACCGGCTCCTCGGGTACATCGTTGCCCAACTCTTTGGCATGGGCCACATAATTACGCCCGACACAGAATATTTTCATTGTTCAATAAGGTTTAAAGATTGAGAGGCTTGACAATCTGAACGTCAGCGCTTCTTAATAGATTTCGGGGTTTTCCGGGAAAATTGGAGCATTAAGGCAAGCTAAAATACTCAAACAAATCAGAATATCAATTAAGGAATTCCAAATTATTTACCTCGTTCATGGCAGCTGCAAGCCCTCTAAATACAAAGCTTTCAATCACTTCCACTGATTTTTCGATCTTTTTCTTCACTATGGGAATTTCGACGAAATCCCATTTTCCCAAGACGAATTCAATCTGGAAACCTTTGGGATAAGGTGCCCCTATCCCAAACCGGAGGCGGGGATAATTTACGGTGCCGATCAATTCCTGTATGCTTTTCAGGCCATTATGACCCCCATCGCTACCCGAAGGCCTGAGCCGCAGCCTGGAAAGAGGAATTGCCAGATCGTCCATGATCACAAGCACCCGTTCCGGTGGAATGTTCTCTTTGTCCATCCAGTATTTAACTGCTTTCCCACTCAGGTTCATATAAGTCGACGGCTTGATCACAGTCAGGATCTTACCCCTTACCCTGATCTCCGCCATGTCTGCAAGGCGGGCGGACCGAAAGGTTCCTTTATGCTTGATTACCAGTGCATCAGCCACTTCAAAGCCAGCGTTGTGGCGGGTTCCCGCATATTCCGGACCCATATTCCCGAGGCCTGCAATGAGAAATTTTTCCATAAAACGCCCAAAAATAACCTATGGCTTTAAATTGGAAGGGAGAAACTTGACTTTATGAAAATAAAACATAACTTTATTTAACTATAGTTTATCATATGACCGAATCCCGGTTCGAAGCATTACGCTCCACCGTTTTATCATTACTGGAAAAAAACCTGGATCCTAAGCTTACTTATCATAACCTGGGTCATACCATGGATGTGATCAGGCAGGTAGAGCGGATCGCCATCGGGGAAAAGATATCTGACAAGAACGATATTCTTCTCCTGAAACTGGCTGCCCTTTTCCATGATTCAGGATTCCTGGAAGTGTATAAACATCATGAGGACATGAGCTGCAACATCCTGATGAAGCATATCAATGGTAATGACCTGACGGCGGAAGAACTGGAAAAGGTAAAGGGGATGATCATGGCTACCAAGATCCCCCAGACACCTTATAATAAACTGGAGGAGATCATTTGCGATGCCGACCTCGATTACCTGGGCAGGGATGATTTTGAACCCATCAGCCTGGGCCTAAAGGATGAATTTTTAGAATTTGGAGTGATCAAGTCGGAAGCCGACTGGGATCCACTGCAAATAAGGTTTTTTGAAGCCCATACCTATTTCACTAAAACCTGCCAGCAAGACCGGGCCCCTAAAAAAGCTAAACATCTCGAAGAACTGAAAGCCAAACAACTCCTGCACTAACCAATAGACCATGCTGACAAAAAAATTCTGGCTGCGATTGCTGAATGTAGACCAGGGTGAGTGGTGGGTTGTCAAGAATCTGATGATTTTGCAGTTCCTGCAGGGCGCAGGGATAGCGTTTTTCTTCACTGCATCTTTTGCCAGCTTTCTGAAAAAATATCCCATTACGGAGTTACCCTGGGTGATGGTGGGCGCGTCCTTTCTGCTCTGGTTGGGAGGATGGCTGTACACCAAAGCCGAACATGCTTTGCCTTTCCCGCGGCTGGTGATCGGTATTACCATCCTGATGGCAGTGAGTTTTATTGTGTTCAGGGTGCTGGCCTATAATTCCGGGGGCATATTCTTATACGTGATGCTGGCCTGGTTTCACTTACTCTATCTTCTGAATAATCTCCAGTTCTGGGGTATTGCAACCATCATATTTGACCTGCGGCAGAGCAAAAGACTGTTTGGACTGATCAGCTCAGGCGACATTCCCGCCAAATTTGTGGGTTATACCCTGGCCTATTCTGTGATCAATATCGTTGGAGAAATGAACATGCTTTACCTGGGGGCAGCATGTTTACTGGGCTCCATTCCCTTTATGCTCAGGATCATTCGTTCCGGCAAACTACATATTGAACATCATGGTCACCACGGACACCAGGGTGAACATCATTCCTTACAGGAAGTGGTACATCACGGCACCAGCAAGATCGTGACGCTGTTCCGGAATTTCATGAGCAATAGCTTTATCAGCGGGATCGCTGTGATCTCCATGCTTGCATTCATCTGTATCCTGATCCTTGATTATGGCTTCTACTCCGAGGTAAAATCTGTGCATGACGATAAGAATCTTGGTGCGTTCATTGCGGGATTCATGGCCATCATGAGGATCTCAGCGCTTTTTGCCAAAATGATCTTCACGGGCAGGCTGACCAATTCCATGGGGATCAGGCAGACCCTGCTGATCACACCGCTGACGCTGATCTTCCTGATCACAGTGATCATTTTCTCGCAGTTCCTTACGGTCAATCAGAAAATACTGTTCTACGAATTCGGAGCGGCATTCATTATCATAGATGTGTGCAGAACGGTTTTCAATTCACCCGTGCTGTTGACCCTGATGCAGCCACTTCCGACCCACGAAAGGCTGAGGGCCCATAATATTGTGAAAGGCATCATGGATCCATTCGCTTTTCTGATAACCGGTTTAGTACTGTTATTTTTTTCAAGGATACAGCAGAATCCAAACCTGTTAACCATCAGTTATGTGATCCTGGCGGTCTGTTTACTCTGGATACCGGGGATCATTTTTGTACACAGGCAATACCTGAAGATCCTGGTGCAGACCATCAGTTCGCGATATTTCAGCCAGGAAGAATTCACCCTGAAAGACGAAGCCATTCTGCAGGCCATCCGGAAAAAGATCGAATCAGGAAATGACCTTGAGGTGATCAGCATTTTAAAAATGCTGCACAGTAAAAAAGACCCGGTGGCAGAAGACCTTGTGGTCCAGTTGTTGAACCATCCTTCTGAACAGGTACAGCTGGAAACATTAAGATTGATTTCCGGGCACCAGACCGATGCCATAAAAGGCAAACTGGAACAACTGATCGCCTGGACAAATAATAACGATATCAGGGACGAAGCCATCAAGGCATACTCCAAAACCTGCACCCTGTCAGGGGAGGTATCAGAATTCCTGGAACATGAAGACCAGGGAATCCGGAAAGCCGCGCTATGCGGTATGTTGGAAAACAGCGAAAATTATATCCGCGACCTGGCGCAACAGCAGATCGAATTACTGATCCGCAGCAGTAATAAACTGGACAAGTTTTTTGCTGCGCAGATCTTACAGGAAGTCAAAAACGATTATAACCATCCCCATCTTCATTTATTGATCACGGATGTGGATATGCAGGTTCAGGCAGCAGGTATTAAGTGCATTGGCAGGGCAGCTACTACCCTATCCCTGCATGCGCTGATGGAGGTATTGCCCCACCATTCAAAAGCAGGGTTACAGGCACTCCAGGATGCCGGTGAAAAAGCAGTTAGTGTAATTGGTGAAGGGTTGCACTCAGAAAGGTATAAGAACTGGAAAGACAAATTCATATTAGTATTGGGCCGGATAGGCGGGAAACACGCACAGGAGATCCTGGTGAGGCTGTTAGACGGAGACCCATCACAACTGTCTCCAGTGATCAAGGCACTGTACCGGACAAAATACGTGGCCAACGAACAGACCCAGAGAAAGATGGAAAATCTGGCCAGGCTCTACCTGATATATGGTGTGGAGTTGTTGCATATGCAGCGCATCATGGAAAATAAAGACGGCTATCAGATCCTGGATCGGTCGATTGAATTGGAGATCCAGGAGATCAGGGACCTGCTGCTCAACCTTTTTGCCTGCATGTTTGACCGGGTAAAGATGAACCAGGCCCGTAAAGGTCTGGACAGCAATATCAATGAGAATATTGCCAATGCCATGGAACTGATTGAACTGACGGTAAAAAAAGACTTCGGCCGTTATTTCAACCATATGTTTGAAACCACCAGTATTGAGCACCGTTGCGATACACTGAGGGTACTATTGAAAGATGTGGATTTTGAAAAAGTTGAACATATTGTATCAAAAGTACTGACGGAAAAGCCCATCCAGTACCAGAACTGGACCAAGGCCTGTTCATTATATATCACCAAAAAATTCCTGTTCAGGATAGAGCCTTCGCTGATCAAAAAGTATTCTGTGGCAGAAAACAGAATGGTAAGGGAAACTGCTGAGTTTGCCATGGCAAATCCCTAATTTTGGGGATATGACTTCTGCCGGCTTAGAAAGATTAATGCTTATTGAGAAGGTGCTGATCCTTAAATCGCTGACTATTTTCAGGGATACGCCGGAGAACATCCTGGCCGAGCTGGCGCCACTGATGCACGAGATAGAATACGAAAAAAACATCCTGATCTTTGAGGAAGGCTCTATCGGTGACTGCATGTACATTATCCATAAGGGAGAAGTTAAGATCCATAAAGGCAATATCACACTGGCGATATTGAAAGACAAGGAAGTTTTTGGTGAATTATCCCTTTTAGATGCGGAAACCAGGAGTGCCAGTGCCACAACAACCACCAATTCCATACTTTTCCGGATAGACCAGGACCCGTTTTACGAACTCATAGAATCCAGGCCGGAAGTAGCCAGAGGGTTTATCAAGATGCTCTGCAAACGATTAAGGGCACAGAATGAGCGGGCAGTAAGGGAAAAAGGCGACTGACCGGAAAGACCATTAAAAATTTCTTATATATACTGTTGAGTGGAATTAATTTTTTATGAATTAAAAAATATTTTCCACGACTGCCTTGGTCTTTTGTGATTAATCGTTTTAACGTTATTTACTGAAAATGAGCTTACTGTATATAGACAATAACCAAAAAAGGCAGAACCAGGTGGCCTTCTTCTTCCCCATTTTGCCCACATACCCACTTTAGGGTATCGGGGATGTTTCATTTTACAGATTCTAATGGTTACTTTCGCTTTACCTATCCCGTCCCTCTAAGATTACTATTTCCTGACCTTACCTGTCTATTTGCTGGAATTAATCCAATTCCCCTGAACTCCCTATTTACAAAACTCCCAAAGTTTCGGTATGAGAAATACTTTACGTAGCAGTAATGCAATCTTATTATTTATTGCATTCACCTTCATTTCTGCCTTCCAGGTCAAGGGGCAGGATCCCGCCTCAGATATAAAGAACTATTTCCTGTATGGATCATACCAGGTGACAACAGGTTCTAATACCTCAATTACCGGGAGCGGGTTGATGGGTAGTTACAGGCTGATCAATGTAACGGGTAATGGAAATCTGGGGGGAGGATTGCACAGTGCTGGAAACATTACGATTTCTAATAGTAATGTGATCGTTGGCCGGATCACAGCTGCCAATCTGAGCGATCTGGCAACAGGTTTCTCTGCGGGTTCATCGGCTAGTATTACGGGAGATATAGATGTAGTCAGGAATATTTCAATTGGAAGTGGTACAGTTAACGGAAATATCAGGACTACTGGAACTTATACTGGTCCTACTCCACCTCCTCCATTTACCAAACAGGAAAATCTTGCATTAAGTGCCCTTCAGTTACCAACACAACCAGCACTGCCAACTCCGTATAACAGCTGGGGAGCATTGACTGGTTCGCCAAATCTCAGCAGTATAACACCGGGCTCATACGGCGATGTGACTGGAAATAATCGAACCTTTAATTTCACAACCCCGGGCGTATATGAATTCAAAAGTATCAACCTGGGGGGAACCAATACATTCAATTTCAATTTCAATAATACTGACGGAAGGTATATCATCAGGGTCAAGGGCGTTATGAACGTTGGTAAGGTAGCTGCCAATTACTCCAATCTGAATGTCAGTTCTCCTTCTTATGCAGAGGCGGCCAGTAGAATATTCACAGAAGTCCAGTTCACCGGCAATGCTTTTATCACAGCGAACGGATCCAGCCAGTCTAAATCGAGGTGGCTGGGAACAGTGTATGCGCCAAATGGATCGATCAACCTGGGATCTGGTACCGGGAATACTGATTTCTTCGGTGCACTCTGGGCCGGGGAAGGTGATGCAGATAAAACCAATACCAGCGCCTGGGTTCAGATCAACAGTGGTGTGAATTGTACATGGGTGGCTTTTGTACCGGCTCCCGTTGTTGATTGCAGCCTCAATACAGTGTCCTTCACAAGCAATTCTGATATTACAATTGAATCAGCCGATACAACTGTTGATGGCATTCTTATGAAGAAAGGGATACTGATTTGTAAAGATGAACAGAAATGGCAGTTGATCAGCAATTCTAACAATACGGCCTCTGGCATAAGCTGGACAGTGCCTGTCGTGAAAGGCGGTAATTTCTATCCTGGTACCAGCATAACTTCTGCAAATGCATTTGTAACCATGAATGGCATCTACGAGGTTACATATACTTATGCAAATGGCTGTTCAACTACTGCAAAAATATTTCTGAAATCTTGCGTGGCCCAGGCTGAAGAGAATCCCAACAAGGATTTGGGCAATGTGGTTGAACCTGGTCTGATCAAATATTATTCGGGCGAGATGGACCCTTATCAGTATTTCCCTGAATATGGAGAACTGCCAATGATCCAAACCAAAGACAACAAGGTTGAGATTGAAGTGATCTATATAGACGGGAAACAAAGATCAGCAAGAGGTGGTGATAATACCGGAATTAATTTTCTTACCAGTACGTCTATTGGATTCGTACCAGTATCAAACAGTGACCTGGCGCCACTGATCGAAACAGGTTTTATTCCTATCGACAAGCTGGATGAAGTTAATTTGAGGGATGATCTGTTTCAATATGTCAGGGTGCTGCTACTGCCCCAGAGTTCCCGCTATCGGGGCAATCTAGTTG
>JAHEFC010000391.1 GCA_024640385.1 Sphingobacteriales bacterium | reverse complement strand
CATATCGGTAAGTGTTAGCCAGCTCCAGGCCCTGATGGCCATGCCAACGCCTACATAATCCCATTTCTTTTCTTCAATTCCCCATTCGATCATCTTGTTCAGGTTCTGTCCCATACCATAGTAGTGCATGGCCCAAACTGAACCCATCAGATCACTGGCGCCGGTTGCTCCGCCCATCTGGTCAAACTGGTTGCCTGTTGTATTGGTTGCCCAATATTGAATATACCTGCCCACGTTCATACCATCATTGGCAGTTCCATACGCACTTCCGGCCGCAGCGGAACTTCCAACGAAATTTCCAATGATCCCTGGTAACAGCGTTTCCACCGGAACCCTTACTGATGCATTGGGATTTAAGAATGCTTCATCGATCTTCTTCTCGCAACTGCTGAAAACCAGCAGCAGGAGCAGGGAAGCCAATAAGATCATATATTTTTTCATACAATAGTTTCTTTGATTTTTTAGAATGCAGCCCTCAGGCCAAAATTGATACTTGCAGGAGCGGCTAGTGTTCCATAATCAAATCCCATCCCTCCAATACCTCTTGAGCCTGCAGTATTTCCATTCACCTGCGGATCAGAACCTGTATAGTTTGTGAGCAGGATCAGATCATTTGCAGTGGCAAAAACTTCCAGGCTTTTAAGCGAACTGAAATCCCTGATCGGCCTGGGTTTGAACATATAAGAAAGAGTCAGTTCCCTCAACCTTGCCCAATTCACATCTTTCTCAATAAATGCTTCTTCAGGCATCGTTGTGTAATAGGCGTCATTATAGTATGGTATTACACTGATGGTATTTACGGTGGGCGTGGCTGAATTCTGTTTGCCATCATTCAATACACCCTCTATGACCCGAGGTACTTCCCTGTCAGCAGTTGTAAGTGGGTTGCGGCCTATACGGGTCAGGAACATGGCCGTGCCATTGAAAATATCACCGCCAACTTTGAAGTCCCAAAGTACACTGAGTCTCCAGCTCTTATAACGGAAGGAGTTGCTGTAACCCAGGGTGAAATCAGGATTTCTGTCTCCCCTTGGTTTGAATACTGCATCAACTACCGGCAATCCATTGGTAGGATTGATCAACATCTGGCCGGCATTATTCCTGGCATACCCGTATGAAGTGATGGTTGTTGTTCTGCCTCCAAGTACCAGGCCACCGCGGGCATTGCCATAAAGCCATGTATCTGCAATATAATACTCGGCAACATTGCGTGGCAATTCAACCACCTGGTTCCACATCTTATTGTAATTGAACTGCATGGTCCATCCGAAATTGGATTTGTTGGCGATCAACGCATTCAATGTGACCTCCACACCGGTATTCCGGGTGCTCGCAGCATTCTGTGTATTTAAAACGAAGCCCGTTCCATAACTAAGCCTCATATTCTCCACGATCTGCCCGGTATTCAGAGTATTGTAATAAGTGAAGTCGATACCGATCCTGCTTTTGATCAGTCGCAGTTCTGTGCCTAATTCATAAGTGCTCTGGCTTTCCGGCTTGAGGTCAGCATTTGCATTGGTAAAACCATATGAATAACCACCACCACTGGCAAAATTGTTTACAAAAACAGATTGTGTTGAATAGGGTGTGTTCAATCTGGCCGTGCTGGCAAGCGATGTTCTCAATTTCCAGTATGTCAGGAAATCTGAAGATTTCAGGAATGGGAGAAGATCAGACACGATCAGGCTGAGGCTGGCCCCGGGATAATTGTAATTTCTGTTCTGCTCAGGAAGGGTAGAAGCCGATTCGAACCTGTGAGAATAATTCAGGAAAATCATATCCTTATAACTGACCGCAGCTTCACCGAAATAAGCCGATTGCCTTAACCTTGTGACGTTATAATTTCCAAAATTATTCTGTAATAATCTTTGCCTGGTACTTTCCTGCGTATTGCTGGAATCGGTTTTTGAGGGATCCTTCAAACGGGTTCCATAAATTGCAAACATTTCTGTCTGATAGTCTTGCCAAACAGTACCCACCATCAGCCTGAATCCAAAATCCTTTACTTTCTTGGAAGCAGTTGCAGTGATATTGTGGTTATATCCCCTGTACTCTCTCCAATAATTGTCCTGCTCTCCGAGACTGGCCACAGATATCTGCGACGATGAATTAGGATGGATCAGTTTATAACCATAGGTATTGTAGGCATCATAGCCGAATCTTCCCTGCACAGTCAACCAACTCGTTGGCCTGATGTTCACACCCATGGTGGCCAGCACTCGCTGGGTTTCATCATAGTTCTTGTTCTTGGTGACATTGAAAAAAGGATTGTCGATCTCAGCACTGGTATTGGCACTGAATAATGGGATCTTGCCACCCTGCGCGTCTTCATAGCTTACGATGGAGTATTCATTAGGCCACTGTAAAAGGGTCAGCAGATAGCCCCCTGCACTTCTCATTACTTTATTATTATCACTTGATATATACGCCAGAGAAGGAGTCAGGTCCATCCATTTGCCCACTTTGGTGGTGTTGGAGATCCGGAAATTGTATCTCTTGTAATCATTTTCAGGTACAACGCCTGTCTGATCAAAAATAGACCCCGAAATTCTGAACATTGAATTCTTCACACCGAAATCAAGCCCAAGATTATGTGTTTGTGCAAACCCTGTACGGAAGAAAACATCTACGTTATCATATAAATGGGTTCCGGGAGCGTATTCAGGGCCAAAATACTGGAACAGGTTAGCTGCCTGTCCATTTGTTCCATTGTCATACTTCTGATAAATATCAGGGAACCTAGTCACTTTGGAAAAGCGGAAAGAATTGTCGTATTGTATCGCCAGTTTTGTTGACGTTGCTTTTTTAGTGGTTATGAGGATGGCGCCAGAGCTTGCCTGGCTTCCGTATAAGGCGGTGGCTTCCGGCCCTTTCAGAACAGTGACAGACTGGATATCATTGGGATTCAGGTCTGCCATTCTGTTGGTATAATCTGAATTCCGGTTAGGCCTGTCTGATGCCAAACCTACGCCTCGTCCACCGTCTGAATTCTCATCAACGGTCTGGTTATCCATGATCACACCATCTACCACAAAAAGTGGCTGGTTATTCAGGGACAGCGAATTGAATCCACGGATCACAACAGATGATGATGCGCCCGCAACACCGCTGGTTGGATTAACGGTAAGACCAGCCACACGACCTGCAAGGCCATTGAGGAAATTTTCACGTTGCGATTCTTTGATCACATCTCCGTCAACCGACTGGGCCGAATAACCCAGTTCGCGTTTATTCCTTTTGATATCCATAGCAGTTACAGTCACTTCCTGCATGGTGCTTTCGTCCTGTTGCATTCTTGCATTCAGGTTTCCACTTTCACTTACTTTGATTTCAAAAGTTTTCATGCCTACCGAGGTGATCACAAGCACTTCACCTTTCTGTGCCTGTATGGAATACACGCCATTCAAATTGGACTGTGTGACCCGATTGGTACCTTTAACGGTGATTGTGGCGTTGGCGACGGGCTCATTTTTTGAATCGGTCACTGTTCCGCTCACTGGCCTAAGCTGTGCCATGAGCAAAGTGGACATAAATAAGAACAGCAACGCGAAAGCTACTGGCTTTTTACTCATTTTGTTTGTTTTGGTCTCGCCTTTCGGCAGCTGGATGTTACAATACTTTGATACCGGCGTTCTTATAGGTTTCAAATAGTTTATTCGTAGGATCGGATTCGGTGATGAGGATGTCGATCTTATCCAGGGTGCAAACCTGGATAGGCTGACTGGTATTTATCTTTTCAGCAATGGTGAGGCAAATAACTTTTTTTGACGATTCGATCATGGCTTTCTTCAGCTGCACTACATCCCAGTCGTTGTCCGTCACACCATGCGTTCCGTCTATCGCGTTTATACCCAGTATGCAGAGATCTGCCCGGATCTGTTTTATTTTTTCTATGGCATCGCCGCCAACCGTGATCTTCGAGCTCTTGGACACTTTATCACCGATCACGATCACATCAATATTGGGATGTTTCATGTATTCCATGATAACCGGAATGGAACCTGAAATAAATGTGGCTCTGAGAGAAGGTGACAGGGCCCTGGCCAATTCAATGATCGTGGTACCTCCGGATGT
>JAHEFC010000090.1:8119-11683 GCA_024640385.1 Sphingobacteriales bacterium | reverse complement strand
AGGCCGATGGTAAAAGGGGAATTTATTTGTGGTTTCCTTTTTCCTTGAGGCTTTGAACTATATCCGAACCCATAGCTGCACTTTTGCAGGCTTTTCAGTGAATATCAGTGGGCGGAATTTCATTAAAGGATCTGGTAAGCACTTTATTGAGGTAAGAAAGCGCCTGCAAAATACATCAAAAACTGAATTTTTTATAATTATTTCATGGTTTTGAAGGCGCAACATACCAGTAGACATGCCTTCTGCGTTAATTTACATTGATTCTCATTTCCTTATGCTGGCGATAAAAATTTTGTTCTGGGCGCTTATTTCAATTGTCATATATACCTATGTGGGGTATGGTATTTTGCTTTGGCTCCTTATTAAATTACGAAAGCGGACAGGCCCTGTTTCCGGGTACAGGATTGAGGAAGATCTTCCCCGTGTAGCCCATATTGTGGCTGCTTATAATGAGGAGGATTTCATTGAAAAAAAAATAGACAATGCTTTATCAATAGATTATCCCCGACATCTTTCCAGGATCATAATTGTCGCCGATGGCTCTACAGACCGGACAACCGAGCTCGTTAAGAAGTACAGTGAGGTAGAACTGCTTTTTCAACCCACACGAAAGGGAAAGGTGGCCGCCATGAATCGCGCAGTTGAATCAACGCGCGACGTGGATATACTCATTTTCAGTGATGCCAATACCTTATTGAACAGAGAATCTTTCCGGTATATCATCGATCACTACCGTGATCCGCAAGTGGGAGGCGTTTCGGGCGAGAAAAAAGTAATCTCAGACGGTCAGGTGCCCGGTCAGGGTGAAGGCCTTTACTGGAAATATGAGTCAGTGCTGAAAAAGCTGGATTCAGATTATTACTCTGTGGTTGGGGCTGCCGGGGAGTTGTTTTCCCTGAGACGGGAACTGTTTGAAAAGGTTCCGGAGAATATCGTACTTGACGATTTCTATATCTCACTAAATATCTGCAGGCGTGGGCTGATGGTGAGGTACGAACCCCGTGCATATGCCATGGAAACGCCTTCGTTTTCCCTTAAGGATGAAAAGAAGAGAAAACTGCGGATAAGTGCCGGGGCTTTTCAGTCTATGGTGATCATGAAAGACCTGCTGGATATCACACGCTATGGCAGGCTTGCATTCCAGTACATATCCCACAGGGTATTCCGTTGGGCGGTCTGTCCATTCGCCCTGCCCCTGATATTGTTGCTGAATATAACCATTATGGCCTGGCAGGGTGGGGTATTGTATGCATTTCTGCTGGCGGCACAGGTATTGTTTTACTCACTTGCACTGATGGGATGGCAGTTTTCAGGTTCCCCGAAGGGAAGATTTAAGTTTTTTTATGTGCCATATTATTTCGTTTTTATGAATGTTTCGGTATGGGGTGGCCTTATAAGATATCTGAATGGTGCTCAATCTGCTATGTGGGAGAAAGCCAGGCGTGAATTGCCCAACTGACATTTACCTTATTCACAATTTGAACCATCTTGTTAAAAAATAAATATCTTAGCAATTGCAAATATGAAGTAGACTGTTTACCTTTGAATGACCAGCCTTTAATATCTCAATTCCTCTGCTGAAAACCTTGGGTCCCCTGTGCGACTGCACAATTTCCTGTTTTCAAACCTACTCTCCAATACCTTCGAAACAAGCAACAACCATTGCAGCCAACTTGGCCAATAACTATGTCTTTCCGTCCCTAACCGGTCTGATCAAGTTGAGTTAAATTATCGAAGTGTATGAAAAAGGAAATTCTATTCGTGGAAGGTAGTAAGGCTATGAGATTCTTACTGCACACCATCTTCAAAAAGCATTACAAAGTTGTTTCCGTACCTGATGGCATCAGTGCCATGTATTTCCTGCGTCAGGGTAATAAGCCCGACCTGATTGTTCTGGATCCCGAACTTTCGGATATGCCGGACTGGGAGTTGGTGAAACATCTTTCCTTAAGCCCCCTTTATAACCAGATACCGCTGGTGGTCATCTCTTCTCTGGACGAAAACCAGTTAAGGGTGAATGCCATGAAACACAGCGTTGCTGAATATTTTACCAAACCCTTTAATCCCCTGAAACTCGTTGAATCAGTTGATTTACTGCTTCTGGGCAGTAATATGCATAAGATCTGAATAAACGGGAATCTTAACCCTAAATGAAACTGCAATGAATTCAGAACAAATTAAAAAGCCCATACCCCGATACCGTTTTATCAAGGTCGGGGACCAGGTTCCCAATCAGCAGGAGCTGGAGAACAACATTTTTTATGTCGGTGACAGTAACCATACCCTGCAGAATATCTCGGATACGCTCCAGGTTGGATACTCTTCTGCCATAAATTTCCAGCAAGCGATTTCCTATCTGAAAGAACTCCACAGGGAGAATATCAGGTTCAATGCCATTTTTATCGATCTGCCGTTCGATAAAGCAGGTCTCCGGCAATTTCAAAAAAATATCGCTTCTTCATTTTATTCTTCGCTGCCGCTGATCTACCTATCTACTAATCTTTCGGATAAGGAGAAGGATGAACTGACCGATAGCTGTTTGGTTGACGATATCGTTCACCCCACACGCGATATCTTCACCATCCGTGAAAGGATCGCATTTCTGACCAGGATCAAATCCTCTCTGTCAAAAGGCAGGGGTTCAGTGACCGTGGAACACGAATTTGCCACTTACCAGGGCGCTGGATCTGTGGTGAAAAGGGTATTTGACATCGTGGTTTCGTCTGTTGCCATCGTTCTGGTTTCGCCTTTGTTTCTCCTGATCGCTATTTTGATCAAGCTGGATTCGGCAGGTCCGATCTTATATAACTCGTATAGGGCCGGAAGGGGATATAAAATATTCAAGTTCTATAAGTTCAGGACCATGAAAGTGGGCGCCGACAGGATGGTCACTTCCCTGTCCCATATGAACCAATACCAGGGCAAAGAAGCACCGGTATTCTTTAAGGTCAATAACGACCCCAGGGTGACCCGTATCGGGGCTTTTCTCCGGAATACCAGCCTCGATGAGCTTCCCCAGCTTTTCAATGTGCTGACTGGTGATATGTCCATGGTTGGTAACAGGCCCTTACCCCTCTATGAGGCATCGGCCCTTACTACGAATGAGTGGGCTGAACGTTTCGTGGCCCCTGCTGGTATCACTGGCCTCTGGCAGGTCAGGAAAAGGGGACAGGCCGATATGTCTGTTGAAGAAAGGATCAGTCTCGATATCGACTATGCCAAGAGGTATAATATGATGATGGACCTGAAGATCATCCTGCAAACTCCAAAAGTACTTATACAGGATAGTAACGTATAATTGAAGTAAAAAGTCAAAAGTAAAAAGTAAAAAATGGGCCCCCTGTTTTTTACTTTTTACTTTTTGTTTTTTACTTTTTACTTTGAAACCCATGCCCCCTCTAGTTTCCATTATTGCCCTCAATTATAACAACACCACGGTTACGGTGGAATTCCTGAGATCGATCAGGGAGCACTGCAGGTATCCGTCTATTGAAGTGATTGTTGTAGATAACGGTTCTGCAGAAGACCCTTCCCCGGCATGTAAAGCTGAATACCCAGACGTGA
>JAHEFC010000090.1:0-8109 GCA_024640385.1 Sphingobacteriales bacterium | reverse complement strand
AACATGGTGCTGACCGGTGCCAATCTTGGATTTTCCGCGGGCAATAACGCAGGTATCAGGACAGCCGTGGGCGATTATTTTTTCATTGTCAACAATGATACTGAATTCACACCAGGGCTGCTGGAGGGTTTGCTGGACCTGTTTCAGCAATATCCGGATGCGGGCATGGCATGCCCTAAGTTTCAATACTATTTCCACAAAGGAACCATTGAATGGGCGGGTTTCAGGAAAGTAAATGTTTTCACAGGCAGAAATACCGCCATAGGCCATGGGGAGAAAGATGAAGGTCAATACAACTCGATCCACGAAACACCTTATGCTCACGGAGGAGGAATGATGGTTCCCCGCCACGTAGTGGAGGAAGTTGGACTGATGCCTGAGCAATTCTTCCTGTATTATGAGGAACTTGACTGGAGTGAACAGATCAGGCGAAAAGGATATAAGATATATTATCAGCCTGCTTCACTGATCTATCATAAAGAATCAATGACCACAGGGAAGGCAAGCCCGCTTAAAACTTACTATCAGACCAGGAACAGGATCCTGTTCATGAAAAGAAATGTGGCCTTGTACCAGTTCCTGGTGTTTATTCTGTTTTTTGTATTTCTTACCATCCCCAAGAATACTGTAAAATTCATCCTCCAAGGGAGGCTGCAACATCTGAAGGCATTCTGGAAAGGATTGCTTTGGCATATTTTTCCCGCCACCACGTTTTAAATTGCAGGTTGCAGGTTACAGGTTGCAGGTGGCAGAAATATAAATGTGCTGCAACCTGCAACCTGTTAACTGCAACCTGCTATAAAAATGGTTTGTAATAACTGAAGGAAGCCAAAGCCAGCATCGGCTTATCGCCGCTGGTATCGCCATAAGCGTACACTTTGCTGTAGTCTGAGAGGTTGAAACGTTCTTTGATCCTTCTCACCTTTTCTTCACCATGGCAGTTCCTGCCCATGATCTTTCCCGTGATCTTTCCATTGACAATTTCAAGTTCAGTGGATATGCAAATAAACCCATGCTCAGTGCACCAGGGTTCTACCCAGTGCGTGGGCGACGCAGATACGATCACCACTTCATGCCCTTCGTGTTTATGCCACTGAAGCTTTTCCATGGCCTTGGATCTTATGATGGCCGGGATTTTTTTTTGCACGAAAGATGCGGCGAGTAAACGAAATGTTTCATCAGGGATACCGGCAAAGAATTTTGATAAAAGCTTTTCCTTGGCATGTTGCCTGTCGACCAGGCCTGCCTTGTAACCCAGGATCGAAGGGAGCAGGGGGATCAGTCCTGTGATGAATCCGAAACTCCCCTGTTTGAAGCGGATGAATTCAGCCAGTGAATCACTGGTTGTAATGGTTCCGTCAAAATCAAAGAAAGCAATTGCCCTGCTCAAATTTTCATTTTTTTGAACATGAATTCAGGTATCGACCTGATGATGAACATGATCCATTTCCAGAACCATTTCACATAAATAATATCTTTCTTTTTCGTAACGGCCCGGAAAACAGCATCGGCAACAAGATCAGGAGTAGCCGTGAGCAAAGGAGACAGCTTCATGTTTTCCGTCATTCGCGTATATACAAAGCCGGGTAATATGGTGGCCACATGAACATGGTGGCTGAATGCTTCATTTCTTAAGCCCGATAGGTATGCAGTAAGCCCCGCTTTTGCACTGCCGTAGATATAATTGGCGGCACGGCCCCTTTCCCCGGCTACTGAACTTATCGCTGCAATTACACCTTTGTTTCTTCTGATATAATCCCTTGAAATGATGTTCAGCACAGATACAGCTCCGGTATAGTTCACATTGATGGTATTCATCAGCTTTTTGCTGTCGCGGGTCACCAGCTCATTCTCGTCCATATAACCGAATACCAGAACAGTAATATCGGGGGTAACAGGCAGTGAGGCATAAAAGGGTTCGTGACTGTCCGTGGCAGTTGCATCAAAAGGGTGGACGGTGCAGCTGACTCCATACCGGATCGAACAGTCAGATCGCAGTGCACTGATATCATTGATGTTTCTCGCTGCCAGCTGGAGATCGTATCCTTTTTTTGCAAATTTCACAGCTATGGCCTGTCCAATATCCGAGGTTGCTCCTAAAATAAGTACTGTAGCCATTTATGCAGGTAGTTGAAGACGTTTTGAAAGACCCGAAGAAAACCTTCCCGGATTGTATTTTCTGACAACCTCATTAAATGCAGAAGCGTTGGGATAACCTTCAGTGAACATGGAAGGTTTCATCCTGGCGTCTTTTGACAGGTAGATCCGGCCGCCATATTCAAGCACCATTTTGTCCAGTTCGTCGAGAAATGGAAACAGGCTGTCTGACACCGGGAAATCCATGGCCATGGTAAATCCCTTCATGGGGAAGGAAATAAAACTGTCGTCTTCGCCAAAAACTTTCAGCACCGCCAGGAACGAAGCATGTCCGTTCTCCCTGATCCGGTTAAGGATATTGACCAGCCCGTCTTTCCTGTCCATGGGGATCACAAACTGGTATTGCAGAAAACCTTTCCTGCCGTACCCCCGGTTCCAGTTGGTAATGGCGTCCAGTGGATAGAAGAAGGGTTCATAGGAGATCAGGTTATTGACCTCCCTGGAGAACATCTTATTGTAAAAAAGAAAATTAAAAGCAGAAACAGTAAAGCGGTTAAGTATAAACGAAGGAAGATAGAAAGGAAAGTTGAGTGATCGGGTTTTTGGAAGGGCGAGAGGATCTTTCCGTAGTTTTTCCGGCAGTTCATCTTTCTTCGCATGTTCACCCAGCATAAGGATACTTCTTCCAAATCCGTTTCCGCCTTTCAGGCAATCGATCCAGGCCACTGAATAGGTATAGTTATTATACTTTTCAAAAAGATCGATGATCTCGTCCAGGTTGCGTGCTTTGATCTTCTTCTGGGAAATGAATGATGTTTCGATCTTTTTAAGCCTGAACCTGACCCTGGTGATGATTCCGGTCAGTCCCATGCCGCCGGCTGTAGCGTTGAAGAGATCCGGATATTCTGTTGGGGAAGTTTTGATGATCTCTCCCCTGGCATCCATGATATCCATGTCCAGCACATGCCTGCAGAAACATCCGTCAACATGGTGATTTTTTCCATGCACATCGCTGGCAACGGCGCCTCCGACCGTGATGAATTTGGTTCCCGGCGTTACCGGCAGGAACCATCCTTTCGGCACTATGAATTCCAGGATGGCATCCAGGGTGAGCCCCGATTCACAATCGAGGATCCCCTCTTCGGGATCGAAGCCCAGTATTTTGGAAAAGTGCAGGGTTGAAAAAACTACGGGAGCCAGTGAAGCATCCCCATAACATCTTCCGTTCCCCCTGGCAATACCTTCATCGGCTGTCAGGAGTTTTTCTTTTAGTTCCCGGAGCAAACTGAAATTTCTTTCATCGGTATCCTCAATTGGATAATTGCCCCAGTTCGCGATCCTCGTTCTCATTAGCCCAGCTTAAATTCTTTTATGTAAATCAGGAAGAAGAAACTGAATATCCAAAGTGTAATGGCAAGTTGAATGAACCTGTCACGGTAAAGTACATGGGTAGGATATCCTGAATCATTATGTACAAAGATAAGCTGAAGATATCGCATCATACCGGCGATCACAAATATTGAACTGTAATAAAGCCTGTGGGTCTGGAATCTGCTCTCCACTTCCGGGGATATGGTATACATGAGGTAGCACACGATGATAACGGCGCAAACCAGGGTGATCAGCACGTTCAGGTATTCCAGGCTATAACCTTTCACTGACTTGCGCATGTCCACGCCGGATCTGGCCATGATCATCACGTCATCCCTGCGCTTGCCCAGGGCAAGGAAAAGAGCCAGCAAAAATACCATCAGCGTAAGCCATTGTGACAGTCCTGTTAAACTGATGGCCGCACCAGCCTTAATGCGCAGCACAAAGCCTGCTGCTATGATCATCACATCCACAATAGGCATGTTCTTCAGGCCAAGAGAATATGACAGATTGAGAATGAAGTAAATAAGAATGATCACGAATACTTTTTCCCTCAGCCAGTAGGCAATGGCAAAACCGGCTAACGCAAAGATCACAGAGATAGTCAGTGCAAATGAGGGGGAAATGGTGCCTGCTGCCAGGGGCCTGTTCTTCTTGGTCGGATGTAACGCGTCCTTAACCCTGTCGCGGTAATCATTTATAATATATATACTACTGGCAACTAGGCAAAATGCAATGAATCCGTAAGTCAGCAGCTCTATCTTATCAAAAGCGAAGATCTCACCGGAGAAAAACAGCGGGATAAACAGGAACAGGTTCTTAACCCAGTGTTTTGGCCTGATGAGGTGTAAATATTTCATCATCTAAAATTATCCCCAAATTGCCAGAAAATAGAAATTAAAGCGTTTCTTAATAAACGTCAAAGCTTTATCTTTATTTTTTCCCCTAACCAAGCACCGGTATGATGTCTGACAGGAAGATTGGCTTTATAGAATGGACTTTGATTTTATTGTTTTCCATCTTTCCTGTGTTTCTCAGTTTCCCATACCGTGTGAACATTTTTTTAAGCTGGGAAGGTGCCTACAGAATGAGTGAGGGCCAGTTGCCGTTCAGGGATTTTGGCATTCCCCTGGGTTATATGTTCTGGGTTATTCCCGCATTATTTTTCAAAATATTCGGCCCGGCTCTGGTAACCCTGGTCAAAGCCCAGGCATTTATCAATATTATTTCGGGTGCTGCTTTCCGATCCATCCTGAAAAGTTTTTCTGTAACGCCCGGCGTGCGTTTGGTTTCGGTGATCGTATACCTGCTGTCGTTTTCATTTATCAACTTCTGGCCCTGGTACAATCATACTGTGATCGTGTACGAGATCGTGGCACTTGCCTTTTTATCTTATTACCTGATGCGCCAAAGGAGAACGATATGGCTTGTACTGGCAGGCGTTTTCAGTTTTATCAGCTTCTTTACCAAGCAGGATGCCGGTGGGCTTTGTTTTATATTTTGCATCATTCTCTTGTTATATGATTACTGGCTGGAGGGCAAATGGCAATCGCTCCCCATTTACCTGCTCAGTTTTTTCCTGATGGCTGCCATTCTTATTCTCCCCCTGCTTAGATATGATTTCACTTACTGGTACAATATGGGGCAGGCACCGCATTCGAGCCGGTTCAATTTGTCAGACTTTCTGGACGATATTTTGCTTCGAAGCCATGGCCTGAAACTCTCTCTCATGATGGTTGTAGCTGCCGGGATACTGGTATGGTATAACGACAGGGATCTATTGAAGAACAAAGTGAAGATCCTGCACCTCCTGATCACCCTGGGCATCTTGACCCAGGCCTCCATACTCCAGGTAACAAGCTACACGCCTCCTCATAACAATATCTATTTCCAGGCTTTTACATTTGCATACCTGTTCACGGTGATCGCCAGGTTTCTTCCCGGTCCGTGGACAAAGCCGCTGCCCATTATGCTCATGATCGCAGCAGTGTTCCTCTGGAAGTCCGAGATCTACGGCGGATATCTCAGCCGTATACTAAGCACAACGAAAACCCAGGGGTTCGCTAAAACCGCCACAGGCGAGAACCTGGTGAACCGTTCCAATTATCTTGTTCAGGAGCCCGGCCGCGATATCCCCGAATATTTGTGGCAGAGGGTGGATAAGGGCCTGTTCCATAATATGCGATTGCCTGAACCTACTATACAGGGAATGGAGCGCCTTCTGTCTATGGATCTGATGAAGAAAAAAGATCTGAAAGTGCTGAATATGTCGGAACTCACACCTTTGGCAGCCGAAGTCCCTTTTGAACTCGAAAAAGGAAGCAGCCACCCCTTATGGTATCATTTGGGAGTGGGAATGTTCAACCGTGAGGCCGAAATGTTCGAAAACCGGATAGCAGGGAAATATTACGACCTGGTAGTTTTTGAATCAGTACCGGGCCTGAACAATTTTTATCCCTACCGTGTGAGGGATTCACTGCAGCAGCATTACCATAAAGTGGATTCTTTCTATGCGCCCCGGCGGGGTCCTGAAACCATAGGTATGATCGAAGTGTATGTTCGGTAACTATATCTGTAAATTTGCAGACAATTACTGCATCCATCATATCTGTTTCCTCCATATTATCCAACCCTGTTGAGTACCTGAAAGGAGTAGGTCCTGTACGTGGGGACATGCTCCGGAAAGAGCTGCAGATCTTTACTTTCAGGGATCTGCTGGAGCATTTCCCCTACAGGCATGTTGATAAAACAGAAGTGAAGCTGATCCGGGATATCAGTTACAATACTGATTTCATACAGGTTGCCGGAAAGCTCACGGCATTTCATATCACAGGAACCGGAAGGGGGAGAAGGCTGGTTGGGGAATTGCAGGATAAGTCGGGCGTGCTGGAACTGACCTGGTTCCAGGGCGTCAACTGGATCTCCAAATCACTCGAAGTGGGCAGGGAGTACCTGGTATTTGGCAAGCCGGGTTTTTTCCTCGGTAAACCGCAGATCACCCATCCTGAGATCGAGCTATTTACTCCCGACAAAGCCGGCGGGAAGAATTTCCTGGAACCGATCTACCCGACAACTGAAAAACTCAAGGCCCGGGGACTGAATGGCCGAAACATAGGCAAACTTGTTTTCAATCTGTTTAATGTTATAACATCAAAAGACATCCCGGAAAACCTTCCGGCGGAAATGATCCGGGAATTGAAACTGGTGAGCCGATGGGATGCTTATAAGAACATACATTTCCCTTCTTCAAAACAAGATCAGCAGAAAGCGGTCTACAGGCTGAAATTTGAAGAATTCTTCCTGGCTCAATTGAGGCTTGGAATGATCAGATCCAACCGGCACAGGTTTTCCAAAGGCATTATATTCACTACGGTGGGGGAGTTGTTCAATTCCTTTTATGAAAAATATCTGCCTTTTACCTTAACCGGGGCTCAAAAACGGGTGTTGAAGGAGATCAGGCAGGATACTGCAAGAGGCAGGCAGATGAACAGGCTGCTGCAGGGCGATGTAGGCAGCGGTAAAACCATTGTGGCGCTTATGTCGATGCTTATTGCGGCCGACAACGGCTACCAGAGCTGTTTGATGGCCCCCACTGAAATATTGGCACAGCAGCACTACACGGGGATCAGTGAATTGCTGAAAGACATGCCCGTTCAAATTCGGTTACTCACGGGTTCGGTCAGGGCGGCAGAGAGGAGAAAGATCCTCGCAGCTGTGGCATCGGGGGAAGTGAATATTCTCATTGGCACCCATGCACTGATCGAAAAAGATGTACAGTTCCTGAAACTGGGAATGGCCATTGTGGATGAGCAGCATCGATTCGGTGTTGCACAGCGGGCCAAGCTTTGGGAAAAAGGAGAAATACCGCCACATGTACTGGTGATGACTGCCACGCCAATCCCGCGAACCCTTGCCATGACGGCATACGGGGATCTTGATTACAGTGTAATGGATGAATTACCACCCGGCCGGCAGCCGATAAAAACAGTTCACCGGTATGAGCATTCCCGCCATCAGGTGATGGATTTCATTAAGTCTGAATTGAAGAAAGGCCGGCAGGCCTATATCATTTTTCCGTTGATCGAAGAAAGCGAAAAACTCAACTATGAGAACCTGATGAAAGGGTATGAGAACGTCAAGGCCTATTTTCCTGAACCACATACCTATATCAGCATGGTGCATGGGAAAATGACTGCAGATCAGAAGGATACCAACATGAAACGGTTCGTGGATCATGATACGCAGATCATGGTATCCACCACAGTGATCGAAGTTGGGGTGAATGTGCCCAATGCGAGCGTAATGGTGATCGAGAGTGCCGAAAAATTCGGACTCAGCCAGTTGCACCAGTTAAGGGGCAGGGTAGGCAGGGGCGCAGAGAAAAGCTATTGCATATTACTTACGGGAGACAATATTTCAAAGGAGGCCCGTGAACGACTTGGTGTTATGTGCAGCACCAACGATGGATTCGCCATTGCCGAGAAAGACCTGGAGATCCGTGGCCCGGGAGACATCGAAGGCACCCGCCAGAGTGGCCTGATGAACTTTAAGCTCGCCAACATTGTTGAAGACAGGGATATCCTTGAATTGGCCAAACAGAGTTCGGCATTGCTGTTGCAGGAAGATCCTGATCTTGCTCAT
>JAHEFC010000390.1:3354-4090 GCA_024640385.1 Sphingobacteriales bacterium | reverse complement strand
GGATATTATCCACGCCATAAGGCAGGTGATAATTGTGTGCTTCAGTTGCTCCCCAGGGAAGCACTGCAGTATGGTACTGCGTTTCCTTTACGGTTTTCCAGTTCGCCTCTTCCAGTATGAAGGGGCGGGCATGCTCACTCATGATGCTTTTTTTCAAATATAAAGAGTTGCGAATTATATTTGGTCAAATGACACCTGAAAGGAAAAAAAGACTAACCGATGTTTTGAACAACCGGCAACACGACCTAACCGTTGTGCTTGAAAATGTTTTTGACCCGCATAATATTTCTGCTGTGATGCGCACCTGCGATGCTGTTGGCATACAGGATATTTTTGTTTTGAACACCCGAATACCCAGGCATACGAAATGGGGTAAAAGAAGCAGCAGCAGTGCTGCCAAATGGCTGACTGTTCACCAGTTTGAAAATAACGAAGAATGTTTCGCCGTACTCAGAAAAACCTACGAAAAAATCTATACCACACACCTAAGTTCAGATGCCATGGATCTGTATGATATTGATTTTACAGGATCCATTGCGCTGGTATTCGGCAATGAGCATGATGGGGTCAGCGAAGAATGCAGGTCACTGGCAGATGGCAATTTCATTATCCCTCAGGTTGGGATCATTCAGTCCCTTAATATTTCTGTTGCCTGCGCTGTTTCTCTTTACGAAGCATTCAGGCAAAAAAGAAATGCAGGCCATTTCAGCCTTCCGCATCTCCCTGAATACCGGAG
>JAHEFC010000390.1:0-3344 GCA_024640385.1 Sphingobacteriales bacterium | reverse complement strand
AATGAGTTGGATTGAGGGCAGCAGCCTGCTGTCTTTTTTTTGCAATGGATTTCAACGAATTGATGCTGACGTTGAGCTCGAATCCGATCAGCAGCACCAGCGAATTGACAAATACCAGGGCCATCAGGATCAATATGCTGCCTAATGATCCGTATACTTTATTATAAGATGCAAAGTTGTTTACCCATATGGAGAACAGGTAGGTGAATGCAATGATCAGGAATGTAGCTACCAACGATCCTGGTGAGGCCAGTTTCCATTTTTTCTGAATGGCGGGAGCATATTTGTAAATAAATGCTATAGAAAAGAAAACCATGAAAAAGGTCAGCAGGAGCCTGATGAGTTCAACGATCCAGTTATAGGACTTATCACCAATGGATAACCAGCTCCGTATATAGGAAAGTATTCTTCCCTGTGAAACCAGTATGAGAATGGTGGCAATGATCAGAACAATTATGAGTACAGTAAGCTTTATGGCTTCATATCTAATCTGAAGAAAATTCCTTTTCTCCACTTCTATATGAAGCATTGATTTATTGAACGTACGCATGATGGTGATCACTGCATTGGAAGAGAAGTATACGGCAAAGATCAAACCCAGGGAGATCAGTCTTCCATCAGGATTGAAGAAGTCGTTCATTACTGATTTGATCATGTTGTACGTTGAATTGTCCGGTGTGATCTGTCTTGCCAGCACCAGTGCTTCCTCGTATAATTTTTCTGACATGGGAAGGTGGCTGAGTGTAGTGAACAACACGATCGCAAGGGGCGGAATGGCCATCAGGAAATTGAAGGCGATCGCAGCAGCCCTTTCGTTCAATCCTACCTGTTGCATCTGCTTGATAAAAAAACTGACCACATCGAATAAAGGCAATCCCTCAAAACCGGGCAGGGAGATCTCCTTGGATTTTCGTATCACGTACGCTACAGGTGCAGATGTCAGAATGATCCTTTCTAGTTTGATCAAGGGTTAGTTCTTACTTGATTAATAAACTGTCTAGCGCTTTTTGATAGGCTCTTGCATTTCGGAAATGATCCTGTTCATTTGATGCAAAGCTATGATATCCTGAAAAATCGGCTTTCGCACAGAAAAACAGGTAATCAGTTTGCGCTGGTGAAAGCACGGCATCGATCGATTTGATAGAAGGTGTGCAAATGGGACCGGGTGGAAGTCCTTTATTCATGTATGTGTTGTAAGGTGATGATCCACTTTCCCTGATATGTTTAAGGGTGATCCTTTTCAGGCCGAACTCCCTGAGGGCAAATTTTACCGTAGGGTCGGCGCCTAGGTTCATATTTTTTTTCATCCGGTTCATGTAAACGCTGGCAATTACGGGTTTCTCATCATTCTTGTTGGTTTCTTCTTCAATGATAGATGCCAGTATGTAGGCGGTTTCCGGGGTAAGACCGGTTTTCACCAGTTTGGCCATTCTCTCCCTGTTCCAGAATTCCTGTCTTTCGCTGTACAACCTCCTGAGGAATTTATGGGCTGGCGTGGTCCAATACATGGTATAGGTATTCGGAATAATGGCAGTAAGGATATTATTGGTATCAAGTCCAAATACCCTGGTTGAATCCGGATCGTTGAAGAAATGTACGATATCCATTGAATCTGCTTCCATCTGGCGCCCCAGGTAACCGGCAAGGTCCTCACGGGTCCTGAATTTATTGATCACGATCTTTACCGGGGTCTGGCTGCCGTTTTTCAGCCTTCGCAGAATATTAAGCGTGTTGGTTCCCTTCTCGAATACATATTTACCCGGTTTGATATTGTCCCAATAGCCGATCCTGGAAGCCAGGAAACTGAAAACGCCGGGGGAAGCCAGGATCTGGTTCTCTTTTAATATGGCCATTACCGTTTCCCGGTCAGCTTTTGAGGAGGGAATATAAATGGTTGCTGTTTTTTCTTTAAATGCAGTAGAAGGGCCAATGGTATTCCATGCAAGCCAGGCAAGAAATAATACGCCTACCACTAAAATGCCCAGAAATATCTTCTTCATCTTGAATTGATAGTCAAAATAATCAAAAACCCTGCTAAAAGCAGGGTTTTGAAATAATATCGCTGGTAAAATTTACTATTTAGCAGGGGTAGTAGCCGGAGCCGGTTGCTGCTGAACCGGGGCTGGAGCAATCGGTTGTTGTTGAACCGGTGCGGTTGTTGAACCTGTATTGGGGTTGATCTGCTTGATCATGTTGTTGTTATCAGATGGCCTGTTGATCAGCAAAGCTGAAACCAGGCAAAGTGCCACAACAATGCCGGCAAGCACCCAGGTGCCTTTTTCCAGTACATCCGTGGTTTGCTTCACGCCCATGAACTGGTTGCTGAAGCCCGCAATATTGCCAGCCAGTCCGCCACCCTTGGGATTCTGTATCAGAACAATAAGGCCCAGCAGTACTGAAGCTGTAACGATCAGGATTAAAAACAAAATTGCCATGTCAAATCTCTTTTATTTCACGAATTCGAGCTGCAAAATAAGCGCTTTTGGAGGGATCAAGCAAACTTAATTTTTTAAATACCTCGATGGCTTTGTCTTCCAGCCCCTGTTTCAGGTATACTTCCGCAAGTGATTCAGTATAAACCTCCTGGCTGTCGTTCGAATGTTCTGCCACCGTGCGTATATGGTTTTCGGTATCCTTGTCCATTTGACGGTCCACTTTTTCAGGGTGGAGCTTTTTCATGGATTTAAGCCATTGGGTGAAGCTTTTCAGTTTTTTACCCAGCTGGTCGTCAGGGATCTCATCCACCGGCAGTTTTATACCCTGGGAGGCAAAATAGTCGATAGTGTAAAGCGGTTCAATAGGGATCAGCGAACCTTGAGGATCCTGCGGTTCTGGCATTCTTACCGTGAGGTCAGTTTTTTCAACCGGCAACTCCTCCGCAAAAACCGGTTCTTCCTCAGGGGCAATTTCTGTTTCTTCAGGAATGGAAACAGTCGCTATTTCACCTTCATCCTCAGCCTGCCAATCATTATCAATAGCAGGGACGATCTCATCGGGGATGGTTTCATCGTCCCACTGATTCTCTACTGCCGGTACTATTTCATCAATGATCGTTTCCTCTGTTTCTATCAGTTCAACAGCCGGGATGATATCATCTTTATCCTCAACCACCTCTGGTTGAGGATAGATCCTTTTATCATCATATTCCTCTTCCAGGTCTTCCTGTTCGACCTCGGCTTCCGGTATCAGTTTTACCTCTTTCAGATCTTCATAGACGTCGGGATCATTATGTGTAGTCAGGATCTCCGCCAGGGATTCATCCATTTCTTCAGCATGTTGCCCGCGGTGAAGCTGATGATGCAGCCAATGATGATTGGAGAAATAAAGCGCCGTTTTGGAAGCAG
>JAHEFC010000089.1 GCA_024640385.1 Sphingobacteriales bacterium | reverse complement strand
TGACCATGCGATCGCATTCATTCCATTTTTTGCCAGATTTGCCTATGAGACCTATATCTTCCCTAAAAGCAGGCATGCCACGCTGATCACGATGAGTGATGAAGAATTGCGGGGCCTGGCTGAGATCTACCAGCGTGTGACCAGGGCCTTCGATGCCAATTTCAACACAAAATTTCCTTATATCATGGCATTCGACCAGGCACCGGTCGATGGTGGGAATTATGAGGGTTATCATATGCATCTGAATATTTGTCCTCCCCTGCGCCAGCCTGGCTTGCAGAAATACCTTGCTGGTCCTGAAACTGGTGCAGATACCTTTATGGCAGACACGATGCCGGAAGAGAAGGCGGCGGAGTTGAGGAGGTTTACTCATTGATAATTCCGGATTCCGGATTGCGGATTCCGAATTATTTTAAAATAGCAGAAGATGAATCCGGAATCCGGAATCCGAAATTCGGAATTTATTGGTATCGCTCCCGGCCGCCTCGACGTGATGGGCGGCATTGCTGACTACAGCGGATCGCTGTTGCTGCAGATGCCCATTGCTGAGCGGACAATTGTGAGGATAGAGGCGGGAGGCGAGAGGCGAGAGAGGTTTATTGTAGAATCTACGCATGCAGACGAAGTATTTGAGATCCGTACGGAGGAAATTTCAGGTATACCATACCGTGAGTTAGGCCCCCTGTTGAGATCAAAACCAGGAGGTAGCTGGGCAGCTTATGTGATAGGATGTTTTGCCGTATTGAAAGAAGAGAAAGGACTTGAATATTCTGGGGCACATGTCAGGGTGAACAGTGATGTGCCCATTGGCAAGGGAGTATCTTCTTCAGCTTCCCTCGAAGTGGCCACTATGCATGCCATTTGCAAAGCCTATGGAATAATACTTGATCCCATTGAACTGGCCCTGCTGGCCCAGAAAGTGGAGAACCTGGTGGTAGGTGCAGCCTGCGGACTGATGGACCAGCTTTCTGTGAACCTGGGAAAAGAAGGTCATCTTCTTCCAATTATTTGTCAGCCCCATGAAATATATGAACCGATCGCTATACCAGAAGGGATCAGGTTCTTTGGTCTCGACAGCGGTGTAAGGCATGCGGTGAGCGGAGCTTCTTATGGCGATGTGCGAACAGCTGCTTTTATGGCATTTACGGTAGCCATGATACGGAACGGAGTGCCCAAGGAACAACTACTTGATCCGGCTGCTATCCCATTTGGAGGCTTTTGGGCAAATATTTCACCGGCCGAATTTCAGTCTGACTATGCACCATTGATCCCCCAGTACATGAAGGGCTCCCGGTTCCTGGAAGAATTCGGGATACATATCGACCCGGTGACCAGCGTTGACCCTGATACGATTTATCACCTGTACAACGCTGCCTTACATCCTGTTGCGGAAAACAGCCGGATCAGGACCTTTCAGCGGGTGCTGAAAGATATTGAACAGGCGGAAGACAGGGAGCTGTCAATGATCAGCCTGGGTATGCTGATGCTGGCTTCTCATGAGGGTTATAATTCTGTAGGTCTTGGTGAACCGGTCACCAACAGGATCGTGGAACTGGTCAGGGAAAGGCGTGGGATGGGAAACGATATCTATGGGGCCCGGATCAGCGGGGGTGGGAGTGGCGGTACGGTCACGGTGATGGTGGGATCGGAACAGGGTTTTGAGAATCTCCTTGAGATCAGGCGGATCATGGAAGAAGAGACAGGAAAAGAACTGAAACTGTTCGAGGGCTCTTCGGATGGAGGGCACTACGTAAATTAAAAATTAAGAAGTAAAAATTAAAAAAGCTGACGGGCAAAAGTCAAAAGGATTGGCTAACTTTTGCCCTCATTTTTGACTTTTTACTTTTGACTTTTTAATTTTTTATTTATGATCACTCTTGGTAACAAAGAATACTTCCCCGGTATCGGACAGATCTGGTTTGAAGGTCGTGAGTCAGACAATCCCTTAGCTTATAAATGGTATGATCCCAGCAGACCTATCGGCGGGACCACCATGAAAGAATTTTTCAAGTTTGCCGTATGCTACTGGCATACGTTCTGTAATACGGGAGCGGATCCTTTTGGACCCGGCACCAAACATTTTCCCTGGGACCAGGCCGCTGATCCCATGCAACGCGCTTACGATAAAATGGATGCAGCATTTGAATTCTTCACCAAACTTGGTGTTGACTATTACTGCTTCCATGATATAGACCTGGTAGATGAAGGGCATAATATTGCTGAGTACGAACTGCGTATGCAGAAGATCACGGATTATGCACTGCAAAAACAATCTGCCAGCGGAGTGAAACTATTATGGGGGACTGCCAATGTATTCTCCAATCCCCGTTACATGAACGGAGCATCTACAAATCCTGATTTTTCGGCAGTGGCTTATGCAGGCACACAGATCAAGAACGCATTGGATGCAACGATCAAACTGGGCGGAGAGAATTATGTGTTCTGGGGAGGAAGGGAAGGATACCTGACCCTGCTCAACACCGATATGAAACGCGAAAAAGAACACCTGGCCCGCTTCCTGCATATGGCCAAGGATTATGCACGTAAAAACGGTTTTGAGGGTGTGTTCTTTATTGAACCCAAGCCCTGCGAACCAACCAAACACCAGTATGATTTTGATGCAGAAACGGTGATTGGTTTTCTACGTCATCATGGCCTGGATAAGGATTTCAAACTGAATGTGGAAGTGAACCACGCTACACTGGCCGGCCACACTTTCCAGCACGAGTTACAAGCCGCTGCTGATGCGGGCATGCTGGGGAGCATAGATGCCAACAGGGGTGATGCCCAGAATGGCTGGGATACGGACCAGTTTGCCATGGACCTGAACGAAATGACTGAATGTATGCTGATCATCCTGGAAGCAGGTGGATTTGCCGGCGGTGGTGTCAACTTCGACGCCAAAACAAGACGTAATTCTACTGACCTTGAAGATATCTTCCATGCCCATATCGGTAGTATGGATGCGTTTGCGCGTTCTGCGATCATAGCGGAAAGCATCCTGGCAAAATCTTCTTACAAGCAGTTCAGGAAAGACCGCTATGCCTCTTTCGATTCAGGCAAAGGAAAAGAATTTGAAGAGGGTAAACTGAAACTGGAAGACCTTCGGGATTTTGCCATCAGTCATGGTGAGCCCAAACAAACCAGTGGTAAGCAGGAATGGCTTGAAAATATCGTGAACAGTTATATCTGATCTATGAAAAATTGGTTGCTTAGTATTCTTTCTGTTTGCATTTGTTTTGGAGCAGTGGCACAGGAAGCGGATCTGCTTATATGGAATGCCAATGTATATACGGTGGATCCATCCAGGCCTAAGGCCAACGCGGTTGGGATCAAAGACGGTAAGATCGTTTTTGTGGGGAGCAATGAAGAACTGAAGCACCATATTGGCGCCAATACCAAGCAGATCGATGCCAAAGGCCAGTTCCTTATGCCAGGGATCATTGAGGGTCACGGGCATATCCATGGCATGGGTGCGTCCCTGGTGAGCCTCAACCTGATGAAGGCAAAGAACTGGGATGATATTCTGGCCATGGTAAAAGAAGCGGCCGAGAAAGCAAAACCCGGAGACTGGATCGTGGGCCGGGGATGGCACCAGGAGAAATGGGACAGGGTGCCAAAGAAAAATTATTTGGGTTATCCCTATTACCAGGACCTGGACAAGGTGTCGCCCAATAACCCGGTGCTGCTTACCCATGCCAGCGGGCATAGTTCATATGTCAACGGGAAGGCAATCCAACTGGCAGGCATAACCGAAAAAACGCCGGACCCAACGGGGGGTAATATCGTGAAAGACAAAGATGGCAAGATAGTGGGTGTACTGGAAGAAAGGGCCCAAAGCCTTGTCAGTTTCGCCTATGGCAGCTGGCTTAGCAAGAGGCCAATAGAAGAGAGGAAAGCGGACTGGCAGAAAAGTATATCGCTGGCTGAACAGGAATGTTTGCGAAACGGGGTGACCAGTTTTGTAGATGCAGGCTCCTCGTTTGATCAGGTAGCCTGGATGAAAGAACTGGCAGACCAGAATAAACTCAGTATCCGTCACTGGGTGATGGTACGTGAGCGTAATGACGCGCTCCGGAACAATGCTTCACTGTTACCCATCATAGATGCAGGTAATGCACACCTGACGGTCAAGGCGATCAAAGTATCACTGGATGGAGCCCTGGGTTCGTACGGTGCCTGGTTGTTGCAACCCTATTCAGACCGTAAAGATTTTTATGGTCAGAATACTTTCGACACCACTGAATTGCGCAAGATCGCGGCTTTTGCCTGGGATAAGAACCTGCAATTGTGCGTGCATGCTATAGGCGACAGGGCCAACAGGGAGACCATAAATATATTCAGTGAGCAGATCATAAGGGATAAAAGCAAGGATCACCGCTGGCGGATAGAACATGCCCAGCATGTGCATCCCAGTGAGATCCCCAGGTTCAAGGAATGGAATATCATTGCTTCCATGCAGGGCATTCACTGCACTTCCGATGCACCATTTGTAATAAAAAGACTGGGGGAGGAGCGGGCAGAAAGCGGTGCTTATATGTGGAGGGCTTTTATGAATGCAGGCGTACTGGTGAATAATGGTACGGATGTGCCGGTGGAAGATATTGATCCGTTTGCCAATTTCTATTCTTCAGTAACACGTAAGCTGAAAGATGGCTCATCTTTTTATCCTGCCCAAAAAATGACCAGGGCAGAAGCCATCTATTCCTATACCATGGCCAATGCACTGGCCATGTTTGAAGAGAAACAAAAAGGTTCAATACAGGAAGGGAAGTTTGCGGACCTGGTATTGCTTTCCAACGACCTGATCAACTGTGCTGAGCAAGACATTCCCAAAACAAAAGTGCTGATGACGATCGTAGGTGGGAAGATCCTTTATGAAAATAAGAACTGATATGAAATACTTCATCTTAATATCTGCGTTACTGCTTTCTTTTTCTGTATATGCACAACATGAGAACCATGGAGCTGCCGGATATGCTGATTCGGTGAATGCCGGGCTTATTGCCAAGGACACTTTGAAATCAAGCCCTCACCGGGTGGCGATGGCCAACATCGGGGATGCACATGTGCATATCGAATACGGATCGCCGGGTGTAAGGGGCAGAACCATATGGGGAGGACTTGTTGCCTACGACCAGGTATGGAGTGCAGGTGCGCATAATGCCACCAAGATCAGTTTCAGCAAGGCGGTGACCTTTGCAGGTAAAAAGATAGAAGCGGGTACTTATGGTTTTTTTCTTATCCCGCACCAGGAGAAATTCACGGTTATCCTGAATAAGAATTTCGACCAGCATCTTGCCGATGAGTATGATCAGAAAGATGATGTACTCAGGGTTGATATCGTTCCTGTTGCGCCGGCAAAAATGGTACAACGCCTCACTTACGAGGTAGTGGAAACGGGTAAAAATCAGGGCCAGGTAAGATTCAGTTGGGAAAATAAAGTAATCAAGGTGCCTGTTGCATTATGAGAACTATCTCGGTTTGGTAAGGATAACTAGATTACTTTCACCCTTCATGATGCCCAACAAGTCAGATCTCAAAGAAAAATGTATCTCGATCATTCAGGACCGTATAGCGGGTCTTATCACAGCCATGGCCAATGCACAATCGGCTGCGAACGAAGAGACCAAGAGCAGTGCAGGTGATAAATATGAAACCGCCAGGGCGATGAACCAGTTGGAAAAGGATATGCTGGCCCGGCAATTGGCTGAAAACAGGAAAGAGCTTGCTGCCATGATGGAAGTGGATATAACGGGCGATCACGACACCGTCAGGGCTGGTAGTTTTATTCGCTGCCCTGAGATGGATTTCTTCATCCTCGGCGGATTGGGTAAAATGTCTGTGGAGGGAACCAATGTTTTTGTGATCTCGCCCAATGCTCCCCTGGCATTGTCTGTAATGGGTAAAAAGAAGGGCGATGCCGTTCAGTTCACTAAACAAACCATGGAGATCCTGGAACTATCATGATCAGGTATCCAGAAGTCCAGATACTTTCACCCTGCACTGTTTCTCATTACTTTCAAAGGCCAGTTCGATCAGCCTGATCACATTATAACCATGTTCTGGCTTTTCCATTAATGGTGCGTCTTCGCGGATGGTTTTGGCGAGGTTCTTATAAAAACCTCCGAAACCTCCCTGCACGGATGGATAAACTTCCCTTATGACCTTGCCATTGATCTCGGTATGGATAAGTCCGAATTGCGATCCCGGTTCTTTGCCCCATTCATCGCCCACGGGCAGTTTCCCCGCCTTCAGCAGTTCCTCCTGGGTGTCTTCTCCGTATTTGATAAAAGAGCCTTTTGTACCATGCATCATATAGCGTGGCCCCATCTCACGTACAAGCATACCCGATTTTACCAGCACCTTAAGAAAACCGTAATCAAGCCTCACGTCAAAATAATCATCGACCACGGAATAGGGCTTCTGTTTACGGATATCTGCGATAATATATTGCGGATGCCCGAACAATTGCAGGGACTGGTCGAGCAGGTGTGATCCCAGGTCGTAAAATACGCCGCTGCCCGGAATAGGTTTTTCTCGCCACAGGCCATAAGTGCGGGGATCGGGCCGGTACCTGTCGTAATGGGCTTCAAACTCGTGCAGATCGCCCAGGAGTTTTTTCTCCAGGATCTGTTTCATGGTCAGGTAGTCGGCTACATAACGGCGGTTATGATAAACGGCGCAAACTTTCCCTGTGGACTTTGAGATCCTGACCAGTTCCACGGCTTCGTCAGAGGTAGTAGTGAATGGTTTTTCCAGTACCACGTTCTTTCCCGCCTCCATGGCCATCTTCGCATAAGGAAAATGGGTTTCGTTGGGTGAAGTGATCACCACCAGCTCTATTTCATCATCTTTCAAAAGGTCCTCGATGGATCTCACCACCTTCACAAAGGGATATTTTTCTTTTGAAGTCTCGCCGCTTCGTTCCACTACGGATACCAATTGGAATTCGGGCATGGTGGTCAGGAAAGGGGCGTGGAATGTTCTGGAAGAGATGCCGAAACTGACAAGTGCAGCGCGGATGGGTTGCATGCGGATGAATTAGAGTTTGCGCAAAGGTAAAAGTTAGTCTATACCAAATGTCAGCATCGCTTCCCAAACGGAAAAATTACGGTTAGTGGCTTCAAATAAGGGGAAGTCGTGCAACTTTCCCCATTGGTAAGAGATCATGGCGCCAAGGATCAGGCCATTCTTCCTATCGATGACATGTTCATAACCGGCGTTGACCAGGTAACCAGGCCCGGTGGAATACTGTGGGTTGGATCCGGGATTTCTGTTGGTGAAGCTGCAGAATCCATAACCTCCGCTGGCGTAGAGACCGGTTTCAGGAATGGGGTAGAATCGCAGGTGAGCCACTGTGTTTGAAATATATATGCCTTTGGTCCAGTCAGAATAATCTTCAAACTCATAACTCCAGCCACCGGCAGTAGCGCCCAATTGCAGCCAGGGTTTGATGAAATAGCCGGCGGTAAGGGACATGGCGAAACGAACATCAGAGCCGGGGTGTTCATAAAAGTTCTGCTCCACTTTACCTGACCCCAGGCCCATATTCATGTAAAACTTTTTATGATAGCCTTTGCTGGTTTGTGCGGAAGATATTGCAGGAATCACGATTAAAAGCATGACTAAGCAAACAGCCATCTTTTTCATTATCGTCGTTTATTGCAAAGGTAAAACCACTGTTGATGCTGAATTCATGATTTAGCTCAGAAAACCGGCATCACATGAAAATCACATCTTTTTGTAACATTTTCACTTTTTCCTCGTCATATAATCATGCACAAACCCGCAGAATAACGCATTTATGTGATTGACTCGGGTAATAAATGTTTGGATATTTGTTACGGAATTAACCAACAGAAGAAACTAAGAATTATGGAAAGGACAAAGGTACTTATGGCAACAGCCCCATTTGACGGGCATTTTAATCCTCTTACCACTTTAGCCCTGGCATTAAAAGAGGTTGGATATGATGTTCGGTGGTACACCCAGGAAAAGTATGCTCCCAAACTCGCGAAACTGCAGATCCCGCATTTCCCATTCAAAAATGCGCTGCAGTTTCACGATGGGAATATGGACGAGCTTTTTCCCAACCGGGCTGCTATTAAAAACAAGATCGCCAAGATCAATTTCGACATCCAGGAGATCTTTGTAAAAAGAGGACCTGAGTATTACGAAGACTTAAAAGAGATCCACAAAATCTTCCCCTTCGACATCATGATCGCGGACCTGGGATTCACAGGGATACCCTTTGTGCGCAGGTTGATGGATATCCCGGTGATCGGGGTCAGTGTTTTCCCTTTACCCGAATCAGCGAAGGACCTGGCACCTTATGGATTGGGGATGACGCCCGCGAGTAATTTATTTGGAAAACTCAAGGTCTCAGCACTGCAGTTCCTTGCTTCGCAGGTGTTGTTTAAAAAATCCAACAAGCTTAACGAAGAAATCTACGCTGCCTATGGCATTAAAGGCACGGGAAACTTATTTGATGATGGTATTTATCATTCCACCATCGTGCTGCAGAGCGGAACTCCGGGATTTGAATATCCACGTACAGATATGAGCGGCCATATCCGGTTTGTTGGACCGTTGTTACCTGCCATGTCTGCAATATCCTCAGGGATCAGTATTTCAAGAGACAGCAGTTATGAAAGAACGGTGCTGGTTACGCAGGGAACTGTAGAGAAAGATGTGGAGAAGCTTATTGTTCCAACACTGCAGGCATTTCGAGGTACCAATACTAAAGTAATTGTTACAACGGGAGGAAGCGGAACCGAGGAGTTGAGGAAGAGGTTCCCGGAAACCAATTTCAGGATAGAAGATTTCATTCCTTTCAATGAGGTGATGCCGCATTGCGATGTGTATATAAGTAATGGGGGATATGGCGGCGTGTTGCTGGGTATCAAGAATCAGTTGCCCATGGTAGTTGCGGGTGTTCATGAGGGTAAGAATGAGATCTGCGCACGGGTAGGATATTTCAAATTAGGTATCGATCTCAATACAGAAACGCCAACACCGGAGCAGATCAGGAATGCCGTCAATAAAGTCATGGCCGATCAGGAATATGCGGAAAATGTAAAAGAGCTCGCAGAAGAGTTCGGGCATTATGATCCGGAGTTCCTGGTGAAGAAATTCGTATACATGCTCACCCGCAGCACCAGGGTAGAAAAGAAAGCAGCGTAACCTTCATTTTTTTATAAACAACAATCAGAACTATCATGAAGAGACTATTGATCATCATGGCGGCAGGGGTGTGGTTTGCCTCCTGCAGCACGGTATCCTCAAAAGAGAAAGAAGGACTATCACAAGCAGAGAAAATTGAACGTGGAAAATACCTTGTTACCATTAGTGGCTGCCACGATTGTCATACACCAAAATTATTTGGGTCGAAGGGGCCGGTCCTGGATTCTAACCGGTTGCTGTCGGGGTACAGGGAAGGGTCGCCCTTACCCCCTTATGACAGCACCATAGCGAAATCAGGGTGGGCTTTGATGGGCATGGAAGGCACATCGATGGTATCACCGTTGGGAGTATCCTATGCAGCGAATATCACCTCAGACGAAACCGGCATTGGAAGCTGGAGTTTTGAGCAGTTCAAAAAAGCATTTACCAAGGGAAAATTCAAGGGATTAGACAATGCCAGGCCGTTGCTGCCACCTATGCCATGGGAGAACTATGCTCATATGGCGGAAGTGGATGTGGAATCGATCTTCCTCTACCTGAAATCCACCACGCCGGTCAGAAATGTGGTTCCTGCGGCGAAGATTCAGTGAGTTTTCACCGATTCCAATTTTCCCCCTATATTTGCACTCCCTGAACAGAAAATCAGTGATGCCCAGGTGGCGAAATTGGTAGACGCACTGTGTTCAGGTCGCAGCGCTCGCAAGGGTGTGCTGGTTCGAATCCAGTCCTGGGCACAAGGCCTTTCCACAGAAGTGGAAAGGCCTTTTTTATTGGACTGCGTGGCAAGTTTACTTGCCTAAGCAGACCAGTAAAAAAGCCTGGCACCGGGCAACGGTGCGAAGGCTTTGCGTAAGCCCCTTGTAGGAGTATCTGGAACACGAAGTTATCCAGTCCTGGGCAAAAGGCCTTTCTACAGAAAGAGCAAAAACGCCAGCCTATTAAGTACCACAAAGCGGGTAGGCATGGGTAAAAAACATAGATTTCATTTGAATTCATCTGGAAATAGGCTAGCTTAACCGAAAGGGGAAAAATCAGACCATACCTCAAAGCCACGGTCCCCTTTATTGAGATCATTCTATCATAAGTTTAAGCCCTATTCCGGGCACTGTATCCCTTGGATTTTATTGGCCTAAATATGTTGTTAACCCACTGCACGGTTGTACATATTTTGTTCCCATGCAGTACAAACCCAAACACAGTTATGAAAAGGTCATTTAACACCAGGCATGTTGTTATGCTTATTGCAATCGTCATTGCATCAGCATGCCAGAAAGAAGTTCTCAATGATCCTGGTCTTATTTCCGAAGCCTCTGCTGGTGGGCCGGGTCAGGAAAATTCTTCCGGATGCAGGCTGACCAGTTACGATTTTTACAATGCGGACGGTGACTATCACCAGACTGAATACTACGTTTACAGAGATGGCCTTGTTGACAAATGGTATACCTGGTTCGGTGGAGTGTTTGCAATGGAGTATAATAACAAAGGGAAGTTAGCCAGATCCTGGTTTTATATAGATGATGCGTTAGTAAATACAATAGACTTCCTCTATGAAAAGGATAATGTTGTGCATGAAATCTGGTATGATGGAGGTACTCAGGATATAGCTGATGAAGTTTATTATACTTATAATACGAAAGGTGAGATGATTATGGCTGAGTCAACCAACAGTGATTACATAACAATCAATACTTTTTCAGCCAACGGAGACTTATTAAGCTGGTTTACTGCGCTCGGAGGATTGCCATATGCCAAGGGAGAATATATATATACAAAACAAATTAGAAACCCTTTATTGCATAGACCCGGTATTGAATATGAGTTTCCATTTTCCAATCCTGCAGGTATAGCCGGGAATAGCTGGATTGCCAGTGAAAAAATTACAGTATATGACGAGGCTGGGAATCCGTTTGTTATTTATGAAGCTGATCCCATTCTTACCCAATGGCACCTGGGATATCAGCAATTCCCAACTCTGGTGGAATATATTGACAAAAATTCGGGACAATATTCTGCCGTAACCATGGTGATGGAGAATTGCGGCCAGGAAAATGTTGGCGGTTCAGAAATCATAAATCAGAAAATGGCAACAGGAATAATAAAACCCAGAAGTCCGGGTAGTATACGTGCACTGGCAGCAGGTCCTCGCCGCGGGTTAAAACAAAGACTAGTTGATTTTCAAAAGCAAATCAAAAAATAGCATTTAAAAAATTGATCCCGCCATTTGGCGGGATCAATCTATATGTATTTCATTTTTTCCAAGTGATTATCTAACTTATTTATCTCCTGCATTCCCCGGCTCCCACACTATCCGGCCACCACACTATGTCAATTCATCTACATAAATCCCCAATTCATTTCCATTGATATTTCATCTATGTGAGGTGCAGAATATTTTGCATCATCTTAACACCTCAAACAATGAAACGTTTTATCAGTATTGCAAAATGGGCGGGTATCTCGATAGCCATGTTATTGATCATTCTTTATGTCACCGTTATGATGCGGCAGGATCTGAAATTTGAAGCACCATATCCCAAGATCACCGCATCCAAA
>JAHEFC010000088.1 GCA_024640385.1 Sphingobacteriales bacterium | reverse complement strand
TGCGGGTTCACCCCAATGATCCATGCAATGGGAGCGAAGATATATCCAAGCAACATCTGGAAAGAGAGCCCATCGTACCTGCCGCCAGAAAATTCTTTCACTATGCTGTTGAGACCTGTATGATATCCGATCGATCCCAGTATCCAGTTGAGCAGGTACATGATGGCCGTGAACACGATCAGCATGGCGCCCACATTGACAGCCAGTTTAAGACCATCGGTGGTACCTAGGGAGAGTGCATCAAGTATATTGTCACCGAGTTTTTCCTTGTTGATCCTGATCTCCGTGTCAATCTTTTCGGTTTGCGGGAAGAGGATCTTTGAACAAACAATGGCTGCGGGCGCACTCATGATGGACTGGCTCAATAGGTGGAGAGCAAAATAATTCTGCTGAACAGGATCTGTGCCTCCTAAAAAACCTACATAGGCTGCCAGTACACTGCCGGCAGTATTGGCCATACCGCCCACCATGATCATCAGTATTTCACTGCGGTTCATCTTTTCAAGGAAAGGACGGATCATAAGCGGGGCTTCTGTTTGTCCCAGGAATATGTTGGCCGCTGTAGAAACGCTTTCAGCACCGGATATTTTCAGCTTACTGAGTAGCAGTGCAAAAAAGTAAACGATCTTCTGCAGCACACCCAGGTAATAGAGCAGGGCAGAAAGCGCAGCAAAGAATATGATATTGGGAAGCACCTGGACCGCGAATATATAGGCCCAGCTGCCGTTGGCATCAGCCAGCGAACCGAACATGAATTCAGTACCCTTGTGGGAAATATTGATCACCTCAACAAACTTCTGGGAAAGCCATTCAATGAGGATGCGGAAAAAATTATATTCCCCTTTACCTAAAACCCCAACAGCAAAACCTATCATGGCGATCACACCAAACCCAACTACTTTCCAATTGATGGCCCTGCGGTTATTGCTGAACAGGTAACAAAGGCCGATCAGGAAGATCATTCCGCCCAGGCCTCTTAATAGGTGTACAATGTCAAGATTCATTCAGGCGAATTTGCATATTAATATTTGTATCAGGAAAATCTTTTTACCAGGCCCTGGTAAACTTCCGAGATGTCTTTTGAAATATTGAGCTTCAGGATGGTAATGGCATAGAGCAACACAAACACCAGGCTGGGGATGGCCACATTGACATATAAGTTGCCCAGGTCGGGGATCAGCACGGCCAGGAAATAACAGGCCAGTGCGATAATGATCACTTTGGCATTGTTCAAACTGAAGGGCTGCAGGTTATAGATCTTCCAGATGGCCACAAACCTGATCAGGTTAAAAAAGCAGATAGCGATCAAAGTACCGTAGGCCGGGCCTTCCACACCGTATTTACGGGTCAGGAAATAATTCAGCACCAGAGAAATCACCACAAACAACATATTACTGAACAGGTCGATCTTCCAGTGTTTGGATAACATCAGGATCTGTGAATTCATCCCTGTACCCATATCTATGATCTTGGCTATGCCAAGGATCAATATCAACACACCGATCGGGGCATAAGTGGGTCCAAGGAACTCGATGAGCTCCTTGACATTGAGCAGGATCAGGCTGATCAGTCCCATCCCGATCACGAGCAGGTTCAGTGCTGTTTTCTGGTAGATGGAAGACAGTCGGGCAAAATTCCTTTCTCTCCAGGCGATTGCTATCTGGGGCGTGGCAGCGGAAGTCAGGCTTCGTTGGGGCACTTCCATCAAAGTGATCAGGTAAGTGGCAATATTGTATACGGCAGTATCTGTAAGGCCCCGGGTGGACTGGGAAGCCAGGATGATACTGTCGTTGGTCTTAGCGAGGGCATTCAATGCAGCACTCGCAAACAGCGCCAGGCCGAAGCCTGCCATCTTCCCGCCAATTCTTTTGGTCACCGGGCTGATCTCTGTATTCAATGGGAATTCCCTGCTTTTTGTGATGTAGTAAACCAGCAATAATAAAGGTGGGAGATAGGTCCAGGAAAACAGCCTGGCAAACACGGAAAAATCACCTATCCATCCAATGACCCAGGCCAGGATCAATACTGTGGTAAGGAACCGGAACAGAAACTCTTTCAGGAAATTGGACAATACGGTTTTCCTCGTGATCCAGGCATAGCCTTCGTAAAGACTAAATAACGTCATGCCAATGGTCAGGGGATACAGCAGGTCGAAATACTCCACAAATAGCGGTGACCTGTAACCGAATTTCCTGATCACCACGGGCTTCAATGCGGGTAAGGCGATCATCATGATCAGTAAGGCGGCGATGGTGATGCTTAATGTCACAAAGAGCAGGTCGTTTTTCTTATCCGGCAGGTATTTTTTGAAAAAAGGGAAGAACTTGATACTGACGGGCACCATACCCACACCGCAGAGGGTGGAAAGCAGGAGAGCCAGTTCCAGTAAAAGCCTGGTAAGACCAAACTGTTCCGGGGTAAAATACCGTGGAAAGAAATACAGTACGTTGACAGCTCCGATCAGGAATCCTCCGTAAATAAAAAAAACAGACATTATACTCTGACGACGGATCGTTGCCATTCGCGTGTTTCTTGTGAATCGTTTCAAAAATACGGCATACATCCTCATCATATAAGTATTATTTTCGCTTCAAACCCGGTCAATGATAGGAAGGATCAAAAAGAAATTTTTGAGGATGCTCGAAGTACAGGAGAATATCCTGATCTCAACTGAGAAAACAAGGTCTATACTGATTGAGCAGTTTCTTCACGAACACTTATTCAACGGAGCAAAATATGCCGATCCTTTAAGGCTGAACCGCTATGAGCGGCAGGTGTTTTCTCAGTATGGGGAAGATGGGATCCTGGAAGAGATTTTCAAAAGAATTGGAACCACGAATAAATTCTTTATTGAATTCGGCGTAGAGAATGGCCTGGAGTGCAATTCTTTATTCCTGTTGTTAAAGAATTGGTCAGGCCTTTGGATCGAAGGCAGTGCTGCCCATCATCAGCAGATCACTGAAAGGTTCCGCAGCCAGATCTGGAGCGGAAGTTTAAAGGCTATCAATGCTTTTATCAAGGCCGATAATATAGAACAGCTGTTTGGTCAGGCCAATGCGCCTGCAGAGCCGGACCTGCTTTCCATAGATATTGACGGGAACGATTACCACGTATGGAATGCCATCACCAACTATCGCCCCAGGGTATTGGTCATGGAATATAATGCGATATTCCCTCCTGGCACTGAATTCGTGATGAAATACAATCCTGGTCATATATGGGACGGCACCAGTTATTATGGAGCTTCATTAACTTCTTTAGAACTACTATGCGCTAAAAAAGGATATCAGCTGGTGGGCTGCAATTTTTCCGGCGTCAATGCATTTTTTGTACGGAACGACCTGGTGGGGGATCTTTTCCAGAAGCCCTTCACTGCCGCGCATCACTATGAACCCGCCCGCCATTTCCTTTACCGGAAAGAAGGACACCCCCGTGGATTTGGTGAAACTTCTTGAGCAGCGGAGGTTACAGGTTGCAGGTTGCAGGTTGCAGGTTGCAGGTTCCAGGTTGCAACCTGCTACCTGGAACCTGCAACCTGCTACAGCCGTCTTCCTAATTCCTGACTATATTTGCGGATATGAAAAAACTAGGAAGGAAATTCCTAAAACTTTTCCTCTTATTCCCCGCCTGGTTCAGGTTGGGCAGTTTCAAATGGGCTTACCGGCTGTCAGAAGAAAACTTTACACATAAAGATATCGAAGGTCTTTCTTTGATCCGTGGCAACCTGGTGGCAACGCAAACAGGCGTTGCACTCACCGATGAAATATATCCTTTACTCAAAGGAGGACTTAAATACTGGTCGGCTTTCGCGAAGTATAAAGGCATTGAATTTTTTGGCAAGAAAGATGGCCACCTGATGACCACCGTCGACGGCATCCAATTCCGCATTGATCACGATGGGAGCTTATTCATCCTGGATGAGATCTTTGCAGAAAGGTTATACGACCTCCGTGTAAATGAAGACCTGGTGGCCGTGGATGTAGGTATGAATGTTGGCATCGCTTCCCTGTTCTTTGCATCACAGCCCAATGTGAAGGCTGTTTACGGGTATGAACCCCTGCCCGAGACCCTGGCCCAGGCCAGGACCAATTTTTCACTCAATCCACAATTGGGCGCGAAGATCACTCCGGTATTGTCAGGTATCAGCAACTATCGTGGCAAGATCTCGGTTCCCGCAACAGTATCCGGTTCCGCCGTATTTTCTACTGATGCTTCATTCATAGATGCACATGGCATGAACTCAGATAAGACGGTGGAAGTGGACATCATCCATATCCGGGAAGTGTTTGATGAGATCAATAAACAATACCCCGATCTGAGGATCCTGTTAAAACTGGATTGTGAAGGCGAAGAATATAAGATCATGGACTATCTGTCTGATAACGGCCTGATGCAAAAGGTTGCCGTGGTGGCCCTGGAATGGCACGTGAAAGGTTTTGAGCCTTTATGCAAGATCCTGTCCCAACATGGCTTCTCAGTGTTCAACCTGGGAAGAAAGGATATTGATCCACCGGTTGGAATGATCTACGCATTCAATATGAATCTCCGATAATACTTACCATGATCCCCAATATCTTTCATTTTGTATTTGGAATGAAACCTGATTTCGGGGGTAAGCCTTTTAATATAGTGCATTACCTGGCGGTGAAGTCGGCCACTGCATTGAACAAGCCGGATCAGATGTTCCTGCATTACCAGTATGAGCCAACAGGGGAGTGGTTTGAAAAAGCAAGACCTTACCTCACACTCAATAAAATAAATGCTCCGCACGCTATTCATGGCAATACCCTTCATCATGTGGCGCACCAGGCAGATATTGTAAGGCTGCAGATGTTGCAGGCCCATGGAGGCGTTTACCTTGACCTGGATACCATTTCTAAGAAGCCGCTGACCGATCTGAGGAACCATTCTTTTGTGATCGCAAAAGAATTCCAGCCTCCGGTCTATTATACCCAATGGGATCGCATAAAAAATGCTGTTCGTCAATTCAAACTTGCCCCGCTGACGGAAAAACAAAAAGTATATGGACTATGTAATGCGGTGATGTTGTCTGAACCCGGCTCACCATTTATTGAATTATGGCTGGACAGTTATAAAACGTTCAGGTCAAAAGGGAAAGATGAATTCTGGGTGGAGCATTCCGTTAAAGTGCCGTTTGAACTCGCGAAGCAACATCCAGGCTTAGTAACAATACTCGAACCCTATGCATTTCATTATCCCGCCTACGATGCAAAAGGACTGGCCTGGCTTTTTGAAAAATCTGTGGATTATCCTGATGCCTATCTGCATCATTTATGGGAGACCAATGCGTGGAAATACCTGTCGGATCTGACTCCTGAAAAGATCATGAGTGAAGAAACCACTTATAACCTGGCAGCGAGAAGGTTTCTTTAGATAGATAGGAAGATAGGGAGAAAGGGAGCTTCCTTGGTGTCACTAAAAAATAAGGAGCATCCGAAAGAATGCTCCCTATCTAACTATCTTTCTATCTTTCTATCTAGCTCATGTGTGATTCGATCTTCTTAACAAAATTCCCTTTGGGTTGTGCACCAACCAGTTTGTCAACTACCTTACCGTCTTTAACAAAAAGGATAGCAGGTATGCTGGTGATACCATAATTCATGGAAAGTTGCGGGTTATGGTCAACATTGACCTTACCTACATTCACCTTGCCATCATATTCCTTTGCCAGTTCTTCAATGATTGGCCCGATAGCACGGCAGGGACCGCACCACTCAGCCCAGAAATCGATCACCGTTAATTTATCTGAACTGATCACCTCAGTTTGAAAGTTAGAATCTGTGAACTCTTTAGCCATGATTTTTTTCTTTTATGTATTTACGAGTTGCAAATTTAAGCCCAATTCCTGAATCGTGACATTTTGATAGCGGCCCCAGCCTGAACTGTTAAAAACAAGTGGTTAACCTTTACAAGTTTCCCCTGTTTACGCTATTCTGACAGTTTTTATCCACACTAAAGCCACAGTTTTCGGCAGGGAAGCTCCGCCATAGCTGCTTCTGATTGCTTAACTTCGGCACATAGACCCGCACAACATGAAGCAGATCAGCAGTTTAGCACTCATCTTATTCTTTCTCAGTATTTCAACCTTTGCACAGCCCTATACCATCATTCCTGAACCACAACAACAAACCCCAGGAAAAGGTTTGTTCAGGCTGACCCCCAATTCTGGGGTGATCTATAACAATAATCAGTTGCAGTTCATGGCGGGATATTTGGCCGATGTTCTGACGTCCAATGCCAAACTGGCAATAAAGGCCAAGCAAGGTAGCACGTCACAACCCGGAAAGATCAACCTCTTCCTTGACTCCAAAGCCAATGGAGGTAAAGAAGGCTATGAACTCAAAGTATCCGAAGGATCAGTCCTGATCAAGGCCTCCACACCCCGTGGTGTGTTTTATGGCATACAAACCTTCTTACAATTAATACCTGCTAATGGATCAAAAGATATTCCCGCTATCACCATTCAGGATGCACCCCGTTTTCCATGGCGGGGTCTGATGCTGGATGTGAGCCGGCATTTTTTCACCATTGACCAGGTGAAACGGATGATCGACCAGATGGTGGTGTACAAATTCAACCTCCTGCATATTCATCTCACTGACGATCAAGGCTGGCGTATGGAGATCAAGCAACTTCCCGAATTAACCAGAGTGGGCGCATGGCGCGTTCCACGCACCGGCCTCTGGTGGGAGCGCGATTGCCCCCAGGAAGGCGAAGCTGCCACCTACGGCGGATTCTATACCCAGCAGGAATTGAAAGACCTGATCAGCTATGCCTCCGCACGCTTTGTGGATGTATTGCCCGAGATCGATGTTCCCGGCCATAGCCTTGCCGCCATTGCAGCCTATCCATATCTATCGTCCACCGGGTTGAATTATAAAGTGAATCCGGGTTGTAAATTCTATACCATAGAAGACAATGCACTCTGCGTTGGCAAGGAATCCACGTTCGAATTCCTGGACAAAGTATTTACCGAAGTGGCCGCCGTATTTCCTTTTGAATATATCCATGTAGGCGGAGATGAGTGTTACAAGGGATTCTGGGAGAAATGTGCCGACTGCCAGAAAAGAATGAAGGATAATGGATTGAAGAATACCAACGAACTCCAAAGCTATTTCATCAAGCGCCTCGAGAAAATGCTGGAACAGAAAGGCAAGAAACTGATGGGCTGGGATGAGATCCTGGAAGGTGGCCTGGCCCCCAAAGCTTCTGTGATGAGCTGGCGGGGAATGGATGGAGGAATAGCGGCCGCTAAAGAAAATCATCATGTGGTGATGAGTCCTTCCAACTATGCCTATCTCGATCTCTACCAGGGTGATCCAGCCATTGAGCCACCCACATACAGTATGCTTCGGTACAAAAAAGTATATGAATTTGAGCCGGTACCGGATGGTGTTGATCCTGCCATGATTCTGGGAGGCCAGGGCAACCTCTGGACTGAAAGTGTACCCACGTTCAGGCAGGCAGAATATATGCTCTGGCCACGATCCTTTGCTTTGGCGGAAGTGCTATGGTCGCCCAAATCAAGCCGCAACTGGGACCGCTTTGTCCAAAAAACGGAAGCCCATTTCGATCGTTTGTCGAAAGCTGATATTAATTTCTCGACAAGCGTTTACGATGCAATCGTGATCCCTTCTAAAGACGCAAATGGTCAATTGCAGATCAAGTTGGACACCGAGATCGGTGGCCTTGATCTGTATTATAGTTTTGATAATACCTATCCCGATCATCATTCATCGAAGTATACTAAAGATGAATTATTATCGATCCCAAAAGATGCTGATCATTTCCGCGTGATCACTTATCGCAACGGAAAACCTTTGGGACGAATATTAACTATATCACTTGAGGATCTTAGTAAGCGGGTGAAAAAGTAAAATCTCTTTTAGTTTTTTACTTCTTAATTTTTACTTTTTAATTACCATTAGGCAAATTCACCTTCACATCGATATATGGATTTTCAAGCAGGAAGGATGAAAGTTCATCGTTCATCTCAAATCCCTTGGCCATCGAGATGAGACTGACATGCCAGTTCTGCTTGGGTTCATAGATCACCACCTTCATCTTGGAATTACCGGGATGTTTCTGAATATTCTGGTCTAAAAAATCTACGACTTCTTTCCTTAAAAGCTCACCCATGATCGTGATCTCCATACCCTTGGTCAGTGATCTTTTGATCGTTTCCAACAGGCAGATCTCTGCGACCCTGAAATTCCATTCGTTCCTTTTCTCCCATTTCTCAAACTTGCCCGTGATATATAAGCAGGTGCCGGGCTCGAAATAATTTACATATTTCATGTAGACCTCACCAAACAAAGTAAGCTCAGTGTTACCCGAAAAATCCTCCAGGCCCAGGGTGCCATATTTCTTGCCTTTCTGCGATATCCTGTGCTGCGCAGAGGTTACCAGGCATGCAATTTTGATCGTCTGGTTGGGGTGCGGATGCAGATCTACCGTCTGTTTGAATTCATTGAATTCTGATAATGGCATGATGCCATAATAGGTATTCTCAAACCTGAAATGATCCAACGGATGGCCACTGATGAACATACCGGTCACGTCTTTTTCATGGTCCAGTAATTCCGTCAGACTCCAGGGTCTGCAATCGGGAATTTTCGGTGGCGGGATCTGCATCATCGGCAGATCGCCAAATAAAGTATTGGCGGTATTGGTAGTTTGTGCCTGCCATACATTTCCAAATTTGATGATCTTCTCCAGCCCGCTGGTATTGTCGCCATCAGGTGTGTGGAAGTACTGGGCCCGGTGAAATTCCGGGAAACAATCAAACGCACCCGAATAGGCCAGGCATTCCAAGGATTTCTTGTTCACCGTTCTTTGATTCACTCTTTTCACCAGGTCAAATATGTTGCTGAAAGGTCCTTTCTTATTTCTTTCTTCAATAATACTCTCAACTGCGGCTTCACCCACACCTTTCAAGCCACCAAGACCGATCCGGATCTCGCCCTTACTGTTTACAGCAAATCCTTTATTCGATTCATTGATATCCGGCCCCAACACTTTCAATCCCGCACGCTTACATTCTTCCATGAAGAAGGTGAGCTTTTCAATACTTCCCGCATGGTTCAATACCGAAGCCATGTATTCAGAAGGATAGTGTGCTTTTAAGTAGGCAGTCTGGTATGCTACAAATGCATAACAGGTGGAGTGCGATTTATTAAAGGCGTATTGCGCAAACGCTTCCCAGTCGGTCCAGATCTTTTCCAGCTTATCTGCAGGATGCCCTTTGGCAGTTGCACCATTGATGAACTGGCTTTTCATCTTATCAAGTACCGCTTTCTGCTTCTTACCCATGGCTTTTCTCAATACGTCTGCATCTCCCTTACCAAAGCCTCCAAGCTTCTGCGCCAGCAACATCACCTGCTCCTGATAGACCGTAATACCGTAGGTGTCTTTCAGGTACTCTTCCATTTCGGGCAGATCATAGGTGATATCTTCCCGGCCATGTTTACGGTCAACGAAGTTGGGGATATAACTCATAGGTCCCGGACGGTACAATGCGTTCATCGCGATCAGGTCGTCGAACTTATCCGGCTTCAGGATGCGCAGGTATTTCTGCATACCCGGACTTTCAAACTGGAAGGTTCCTATGGTCTCACCTTTCTGGTATAGCTGAAAAGTTTTTTCATCATCCAGCGGGATCTTGTCAATGTCAATATCCACACCGTGATTCTGCCTCACCAGTTCGAGACAGGTTTTTATAATATTAAGGGTCTTCAGACCCAGGAAGTCCATCTTAATAACACCAGCATCTTCAATCACGGATCCCTCGATCTGTGTGATCCAGAGTTCGGAATCTTTAGAAGTGCAAACGGGAAGTAATTCGGTCAGGTCTTTTGGCGCAATGATAATGCCCGCAGCATGTATACCGGTGTTGCGCACTGAACCTTCCAGGATCTCCGCTTCATGCAAAATTTGTGCGCGCAGGTCATCTCCCTTGTAGATCTCGCGCATCTTTTTCACCTGTTCGAGTTCATCACTGGACAGGCTTTCTTTTTCAGCAAGACTTTTCTCGCCGGCCAGCGGTGCATGCAATACCCGCTTCAATTCGATGCCAGGTTTGTCGGGAATCAGCTTAGCCAATGCATTAGATTCAGGCAATGGCAGATCCATCACGCGCGCCACGTCTTTGATACTCATCTTCGCCGCCATCGTACCATAGGTAACGATCTGGGCTACCTGATTTTTGCCGTATTTCTCCACCACATAGTCGATCACTTTCTGACGACCTTCATCGTCAAAATCCGTATCAATATCCGGCATGCTCTTCCTGTCAGGGTTCAGGAACCTCTCAAACAGGAGATTATATTTTATAGGATCGATATTGGTAATGCCGATGCAATAAGCCACCACACTACCTGCCGCGGAACCACGACCAGGCCCGATGAATACTCCCATGTCACGGCCTGCTTTTATGAAATCAGATACGATCAGGAAGTAGCCTGCAAAGCCCATGGTTCTAATCGTGAACAGTTCAAACCTGAGCCGTTCATCGATCTCAGGAGTGATCTCATCATATCTTTTATGTGCACCTTCCCAGGTCAGGTGTTCAAGGTATTCATCCTGCGTGTTGAAATTGGCGGGTACTTTGAAGTGGGGAAGAAGGATGTCGCGCTTGAGATCCAGCAGCTCTACTTTTTCAACGATCTCGTTGGTGTTTTCGATCGCTTCAGGAAGATCGTGGAATACGCCCTTCATCTCACTGGTAGTTTTGAAGAAGAACTGGTCGTTGGGGAATGCGAACCTTTTATTCTTCATCGATGCATCATCATCTGCAAATTCACGCATCGCCGGTGTTGCCTGCTTTTCGTTGGTGTTGATGCATAGCAGGATATCATGTGCATTGAAATCTGACTGATCCACATAGTGAGAATCGTTGGATGCGATCACCTTCACTTTGTATTTCTCTGCGAATTTCAGCAGCACTTCATTCACCTTATCCTGTTCGGCCATGCCATGGCGTTGGATCTCTACATAGTAATCTTCCTGGAAAATATTCAGCCACCACTTGAATTCATTCTCTGCATCTTCAATGCCCTTCCTGATGATGGTCTGCGGAACCATGGCCCCCAGGCAACAGGTAGTTGCGATCAGGCCTTCGTGATATTTATGTATAAGTTCTTTGTCGATACGGGGATACTTGCTGTACAGCCCTTCAATATATCCCAATGAGGTGAGCTTGACCAGGTTGCGGTAACCGATCTCGTTCTTGGCTAAAAGGATCTGGTGATGGCGGGGATCCCGGTCGTCTTTACTGAAGGTTTTTCTATGGCGGTTCTCCGTGATATAGAACTCGCAGCCAATGATGGGCTTCACTTTCAGCGGGCTTTTTTTATCGTCGGGGTCAACCTTATGTTTATATGCTTCAGATACGAATTTGAAAACGCCGAACATGTTGCCATGGTCGGATATGGCGAGGCCTGGCATCCCATCGGCAGCGGCTTTTTTATAAAGCGCCTCAATGCTGGCCGCCCCGTCGAGCAGTGAATATTGGGTATGGACGTGTAAATGGGAAAACTTCATGATCAAATAAATGGTCTGATTCTTGGGGCAAGTTGACAAATTTCGGTAAATGCCTAAAAGAACGGGCTTTAATTTTTCCACCTACATTTGCACAACTTGAAGATTCTCAGCACATATGGCGCTTTTTTACTCTCAGGTTTGCTTTTCCTGGGCAGTTGCGCTGCTTTCAAGCCGCAAT
>JAHEFC010000389.1 GCA_024640385.1 Sphingobacteriales bacterium | reverse complement strand
AATGTCTTTGGTTTTGGTAAATGAAAGGCTCCAGTGATCATCTTTCTTTTTTATCTTCTCATTTGCCATTTCAGCAGGAGTATAGTCTGCAACTGCGGCTGCCATAACGGCGATATCAACATCAGCAAATTCGTTTATACAGGCAGTATACATCTGTTCTGCAGTTTCCACCCTCTTAACATGGAGGCCGCTGAGATCATGACCTGCATTGACCGGGCCCAGAACCAATATAACCTCGGCCCCCCTGCCTTGCAGTTCTTTTGCGATCGCAATACCCATTTTACCAGAGGAATGATTGCCCACAAAACGGACAGGATCAATGGGCTCATAGGTTGGACCCGCCGTCACCAGGGCTTTTTTGCCCCTCAGTTGACCACCGGAAGAAAAATGATTGTCAAGGTAAGATATGATCTCTTCCGGCTCGGCCATTCTTCCTTCACCATACAGGCCACTTGCGAGTTCACCGCTGTTAACCGGGATGATCTTATTTCCAAAAGAACTGATCCTGTCAAGATTCAGTTTTGTGGAAGGATGCTTCCACATATCCTCGTCCATGGCAGGAGCTACAAATACAGGGCATGTTGCTGAAAGATATACCGCCTGCAACAGGTTATCGCAGGTGCCATTGGCCATCCTGGATAAACTGTTGCAGCTAAGCGGTGCGATCACCATGGCATCCGCCCACCTGCCGAGCATAACATGGTTCGCCCAGGTATTATTATCGAAAAGGTCGTGTAGTACGCTGTTTTTTGATAAGGTGGAAAGTGTAAGAGGAGAAATGAAATCCTTTGCGGCATTAGTCATTACCACTTTGACTTCAGCCCCGGCTTTCACCAGTAGCCGCACCAGAACAGCCGATTTGTAGGCAGCAATACTGCCGGTTACCCCCAGTAATATTTTCTTATCTTTTAAGCCCATAGTGACTGCATAAAAAAAGCGACAGTACATGCCGCTTTAGTTATTAAAATGATATCGATTGTCGCAAGTTTTCAGGCAAAAAGATCACCCTCGTTCTTCCTGAAATACACTTTATCCTCAAGGAATTCCTGTGTAGCCAATAAAGCGGGGTTGGGCATTTTCTCATAAGCCTTTGAGATCTCGATCTGCTCCTTATTCTCATGGATCTCCTCCAGGCTGTCTGTATGGCTGGCGAACTCCTCCAGTTTGTTGTGAAGTTCTTCCTTCAGCATGATGTTGATCTGGTTGGCACGTTTAGCAACTATGGCGATGGATTCATATACATTGCCGGTTTTGGCCTTTATCTTGGAAACATCCTTTGTTTCAAGATTATTGCCGATGCTGTTGCCTATTTGTCTGCGTAACCTGCTCATTTAGGTAATGATTTTATATTATTGGACGACAAAGTTAAGTAACGTTCCGCTTCTTTCAATAATTTACTTTCCGGGTAGCGGTCCTGGAAATCCTGCACTTCCCCAATCACCTTCAGATAACGCTCTTCGCGCTTTTCCTGTATACTGAGGTTGGCATATTTATAGTAAGACTTGATTATCTGGAGTTTATACTCGTCACTTTTTTGCGAATCGGGGTAATTATTGATCAGCGACGTATATGCAATAGCCGCTGCACGGTACTGGCCCATATTAAAATACAGCTCAGCATTCTTTAATTCTTTGGTTTCCAGCTTTTTATAGCATTTGTCAATAATTTCCTGGGCCGATTTGTTCCTTTCCGAGCCGGGATGGGTATTGATAAAGGTCTGCATCATGCCCAACGCCTTCACAGTATTTGTCTGATCCAGCTCTGGTTTGGGCGACTGCTTATAGTAGCTGAAAGCCTCCATGTATTCCACTTCTTCCGCCTTAGTACTGTTAGGGAACATTTCCAGGAACCCGTTATAGAGATTTTCTGAACTTACATAATCTCTCTGCTTGAAAGCACAGTCGGCATACCTGTAATACAGGTCTTCAAACTGGGGAGTACCTTTATATATTGGGAAAAGTTCTTCGTAGAGGGTCTGGGCCTGTTTGTATTTTCCTTTCTCGTAATATTCCTGGGCCATTTTCAGCTTATAGTCGTAGTCCGTGCTCTTCAATACTTTATTGAATTTAGAGCAGGAAGCTGTCAGAACAGCTGCTAATAAGACCACTGACAATAAACGAAGATTCATAAAGCGGGCAAAAATAGGGTTTTTAGAGGGAAGATAACCGAAGATATTAGCGGATCGGAGTTAATAAAAAACTAAAGCATTGCAAAAAAACTGAACCCTCCAATGGAGGGTTCAGTTCGATTATGATAAGATTCAATTCTTATTTAGTCTTTCTGAGGTTGGGGTGAGGAGCAGGTACTGTGTTAGGACCTTCTTCACCTTCTGCAGCAGCCCTGAGGTCAACTGTATTTGGATCACCTTCTGACTGTCCGTATCTCCAGATGAACCTGTCAGCACTGATACCCTGCTTGTCAACCATATGGTTGATCACAGCGTTCACCCTGTCCCAGCTCAGCTGTTGGCTTGATTTGGAAGGTTCGCCATAACCGGTAACAACGATCTTACAGGTAGGGTTGTTCCTGAGTTTATCAGCAACCTGGGCAAGCACCGCCTGGGCATCTTTGCTCACGGCTGTAGAATTAGCTTTAAAGCTGACACTTGGAAGATCTCCGATAGCGCAAGAGGGTGCTTTTGCCTGAACCATATTCTGGCAACAAGCAGGATCCGGACATTTTCCAACACCATCAGCATCAACTGGCTGGCACTCTGTAGGAGTGATCAGCTGCTTGTCTTTATAATCTGGTACACCGTCACCGTCTGAATCACGGCTTACACCATGAGAATCAACAGGAGAACCTGCAGGAGTGTTTGGTTCATTATCGAACTGGTCAGTAATACCATCCCCATCGGCATCGTCCAGAACTGGCTTGGGAAGCTTCATCCTTTTAGGTGCGTTCAATTCATTGTAAGCGAAGTTGAGGGGGTTCTCCCAATAAAGGGGTTCAACGGATTTCTTAGATTTCTTCTGTGCCTGGGCATCGATCTGGAATGACGTCAGCGCAATGAAGAATATCAGGGCTATTTTAATTAGTTTCATATAATTCGGCTATTAGAATTTAGAATATGTTTACGTTCAGGCCCAGTGAAAGGAAATTGAAAGAATCAAAGTTGCGGGTCATGGCTGCATCACCGTGAGGCTGCTCAGACCAACGCTGACCATCTAACAGATCGTCCTTAACAAAAGTGATCCTGTCTTCCAATGCGAGATTGAGGCGACGTGAAAGCCTTACTGAAAAACCAGCACCGATCGTTCCATTGAATACTGCTGATTTACCAAAGAATTTCATTTGTGTTTCGCTTGAAGACTCTGCAGGTGTTTCATAAGAATCATCAAGCAGATCTTTCAATGCTTTGCGAACATCTTTCCTGGTATCGTATGTGCCCGATGCGATATTGTTGAAGTTGTATTTAGCAGAACCACTCAGTGCGTTTACATTGGTTTCATATCCTGTGATTCCTATACCGGCGATGGCATAAAGGCCGATCTTGGTTTTAGCAACATGGAATTTGATGTTTGTGAAATTGAACAGCATCTGAAGGCTAAGGTCGTTCAGCTTGGTCTCGTAGTTATAAAAAACCCTGTCCTGTGCACTTAACCTGTCTCCACTTGCAGTAACCATATTAGGAACATAGCCATTGTCTACCCAGGCAGAGTTCTTGGCATAATTTGATGCTGCCTGCCATCCAAGACCACTGGCTTTACCGTTCATATATTCCAACCGTAGTGACAAGGTATACCCAAGCGCTTTTCTAACATGAACACCCCAGCCGAAAGTGGGGAAATTGGCAGGTACATCACCAACGATGCTTGGAGTTCCCACTTTGACACCTACCTCCCACATATTCCTCGGCTTAGGAGGAAATGCATACAGGTTGTTCATAAATTCATTGTACTGAGGGAGTTTGCTAGCCTGGTAGTACGAAGAGTCGGACCAGACATTATCCTGTCCTAAAACAGAGGTGGAGCACGTCAGGATAATCAGTCCTAACAGAAATGAGTACTTTTTCCTTGCCATAATGTTAGTTATTGTAATTGTTGTTTCACATTTAAGGAACGGGTACTGATGGTTCCTTAATTTAAAACGGAGACAAATGTATTCAATGAGCGC
>JAHEFC010000388.1 GCA_024640385.1 Sphingobacteriales bacterium | reverse complement strand
CAACAGCGGTAACACTGGTGGTAACTCCGGAGGAACCACCGGCGGGATAAGAGATTTCCGGCCGCAAAAACCAAAAAATCAGTAAAATGTAAACCGTTCATACTGATGAACGGTTTTTTTTATAAAACAGGGCAAGTGAATGACAAAACCTTGCAAATATTGAAGATGGGTATGCTCATCATATCGGGAATCCTGCTGATCTGGATCTTTATCGCTCCGGGTTGCATGACCTTCCGCTTATCTGATGAAAAGGCCGAGGCCATGTTCGCCCGAAAAGGCCTTGAGTTGAAAACAGCCTTTATCAAAGTCAATGGCAGGGATATTCACTACGCAATGGTTGGCAACGATTCACTACCCACCCTGGTATTCATACACGGATCTCCTTCGGCATGGAATGCCTTCCTTTCTTATATGCAGGATCCGGAATTGCTTTTCCATTTCAGAATGGTAAGCATAGACCGGCCCGGATTCGGGTTCTCTGATTTCGGCTATGCATTACCGCTACATGAGCAATCAAAGATACTGATGCCGGTTTTTAAAGAGATCAGCAACAGCAAACCTGTTTACCTGGCTGGCCATTCACTCGGCGGCCCACTGGTGTTAAAAATGGCGGCAGATGCACCTGAACTTTTTGCCGGCATCATGCTGATATCCGGTTCTGTTGATCCTGACCTTGAACCTGCCGAAAAATGGCGGTTCTTTATGGAGCAGATCCCTTTCAGATACCTGCTGCCGGGCTCGTTCAGACCCAGCAATACCGAACTGGTCTATTTCAAAAAAGATGTGGTATCGCTGGTACAGGATTTTAACAGGGTCAAATGTTCTGTATACCTGGTGCATGGCGATAAAGACAGCTGGGTTCCGCCGGCCAACGTTGACTATGCAAAAAAGAAACTCATAAATGCTACTTCAGTTAAAATAATATTGCTTCCGGGAGGAACACATTTTATTCCATGGACCAGGAAGAAGGAGATCACCTCGGCGATGGTGGCGATGGCCAAAAAAGAGAGGTAGAGAGGCGGAGAGTCAGAGAGAAAGAGTTAAGAAATCTCTAGCTCTCTGTCTCTCCGCCTCTCTGCCTCTGTTCAAGCAGATTTCACCTCAGCGATCTGTATACTGCTTCATGCATATTCGGCCTCACATTCATCTGCAGGAATTTATTGCTCCTGTCCGGGTTGACACGATTTGACAGAACAATAAAGATCAGGTTGCTGGCCGGATCGGCCCAGGCACCAATTCCTGTAAACCCTGTATGACCGAATGTCAATGGCGACGCGCTGGCTGCTGGATAGGGCTGTGGCCTGGTGGTATTATCCTTTAACGGTTTATCAAACCCAAGCCCCCTGCTGCTGATATCACTATTGTATGCCGTAAATCTCATAATGGTGGTATCAGATAAATAGCGTTTCCCATTCAATACTCCCTTGTTCAGCAACATCTGCATGATCACCGCCACATCATATGCATTACTGAACAATCCTGCATGACCCGAGACCCCACCAAACATGGCAGCACCTTCATCGTGTACATCCCCACGCAGGAGTTGTTTGCGGAAATATTTATCGTCTTCAGTAGGCGCTATCCTTGAAAGCGGGAACCTGTCGCGCGGTTTGAACCCGGTAGTCACAAGCCCCATCGGTTCGTAAAAATTCTTCCTGGCATAATCATTCAATTTCAAGCCACTGATTGCTTCAACAATAAGACCCAGGAAAATAAAATCATTGTCACTATACACCATTTTTGCAGGAGACGTAACCGGACTTGCAGCGATCCTTCTGTACATGGTATCACGGAAACTGTCTTTCATATACATGCTGTCGGCCACACGAATTGAATATCCCGGCGCCTGCACCCTACTGTACATGCCGGGCAGAGGTGTTACCGTCAACGTGTCTATCGTTTCCCTGTAGAACTGTATATAGGATTTCAATCCCGCCTGGTGCAATAGTATATCGTGCACCGTAATATTTTCCTTGTCTGTTCCACGCAGCCAGGGTATATAGAGGCCTATTTTGTCGTACAACGATAGCTTCCCTTCATCATACAATTTCATGATGGAAATAGTGGTTGCACAGATCTTAGTGACTGAAGCCAGATCATAGATACTTTCTGTGGTCACCTTTTCTGTACTGTCGTATGTATAATAACCATGCGCCTTATAATAGGCGATCTTGCCGTCTTTGGCTACAAGCACCACCATGCCCGGCGTGGCCTTCTGCCTGATGGCATCGTCTGCCAGCGAATCGATCACCTTGAGATAGCTTATATCCATCCCAATAATAGACATTGACGGCACCAGCACTGCATTTCTTATCCCGGAACCCAGGGCAAAATCAGGTGCAACACTTACAGGCAAACTGCCCTTACTGATCTTAAGCCCGTTCAATATGTCGGCAGCTGTCTCCTGGATGATACGGTCGTCTTCATAACATGCCACTATATTTTCTGCCCTGGCGAAATTCCTGATCGCATAAGGATTTCCGAAAACAAAAACTGTATTATGCACCTTTCCCTGTAGGTCGTTCACAAGTTTTACCGCTGCATTACTGATACCGAAATTGTTGGCCGGAAACCTCCTCATCTGGTGCACTCCAATGATCACCGCATCATATCTTTCCTGTAACAGCGGGATCAGCGATACCAGCCTGAGTGAATCCTGTTTATAATCAAAATAGAATACATCGGCATTATAATCCGCCCGCATCCTTTTTGCAAAAGCATTGTCATTGCTGATACCAAGACCAATATATGCTACCCGGTTCTTTATCCCCGGGGCAAGCGGGAAAGACAGCCTGTCGTTATTTTTTAAAAGGGTAATGGCATGTTCAGCAACATTGCGCCTGATATCATCACTCTCACGGTTAAGGTCATTCGTAATATTCTCGGTTGTGGCAGGTTTCCAGTTGGACAGTCCCTGGTCGTATTTTGCATTGAGCAGCTTGATCACACTCTGATCGATCTGCGCCCAGCTGAGTTTTCTTTTTTTAATGGCCCGCCTGATCTTGTCGAGCGTACCTGCTATATCTTCAGGCAGGCAGAGAATGTCGTTGCCGGCAATGACCGCTTCCCTGGATATCTCACCGCCGGGAAAGTATTTGGTAACGCCTTTCATTTCAAGTGCATCAGTGAACACCAGGCCTTTATATCCCATTTCCTGCTTGAGCAGTTTGGTCACATTATTATAAGAAATGGATGAAGCCCGGTTTGCCCTGTTGTCTATGACAGGGATGAAAAGATGGCCAACCATCACCGCATCCACGCCGGCTTCTATCATTTTCCTGAATGGATATAATTCGAGTGAATCCAGCTGGGCCCTTGTCTTATTGATAACAGGAAGATCGAGATGAGAATCCACGGCCACATCACCATGACCGGGAAAATGTTTAGCACAGGTAAGTATCCCCTCTTTCTGCATACCCTTCATATACATGATACCATAATCCGCAACCTTCTCCTTGTTCTCACCGAACGACCTGTCGTTGATCACGGGGTTATCGGGATTGTTGTTCACGTCAACATCGGGAGCATAGTTCATGTGAATACCCACCCTTTTGCACTGCTGACCCACCCATCTTCCATATTCATATATGATATTGAGATCATCTACGGCTCCCAGCATCATCTGACGAGGTAAAGGCCTTACACTGTCCATGCGCATGCCCACCCCTGTTTCTGCGTCAATCGACACCAAAGTTGGCAATGCGGCTATCGACTGGAGGCGGTTCAACATGGCAGTTTGGCTGACGGGACCACCCTGGAACAGGCAGATCCCCCCCACTTTGAAATTTCTTATGGCCTGCTCCACTTTTTCCTCGTAAAAACTGACTTTCCCCGTTTTTGAATCGATGGTGGACATCCTCACAACGATCAGCTGGGCAATTTTTTCATCGTTGCTGAGGGTTCTGAATACAGAATCCACCCAGTCTTTTTTATTGAGATTGGAAGTTTTCTGGGCAGTTGCTGTAAAATAGATCAGGAGACTTAGAAAGAGGGTAATGATCTTAGGCATCAGCTTAAATTATCGTAATTTTAGGGCTTTTAAAATTAAGAGATTTTGAGCGATATCATTCAACTGCTTCCGGACAATATTGCCAACCAGATCGCCGCAGGTGAGGTGATC
>JAHEFC010000387.1 GCA_024640385.1 Sphingobacteriales bacterium | reverse complement strand
AAATTATGTTTTAAGGTGTTGGATGGTTCTTAAAAGTTAAGAATTTTCCGAGATTCCATACTTGATTTTTATGATATCCGGATAATGTTTTTGGTCATACCACCTTTCCAGCTGCAGTTGGCCTTACCCGGTATTGTTTTCCCCTGCGGGAAACTGGCTGTTTTGCTATATTTAGAGCCGCTGCAGGAACTTTAAACCCTGCAGGAAATTCAATAAAAGAGGGTGGGTAACCGAACAACTGAATATGTACAGTACATGCTGGTCTTTTCCCTGGTGGTCTTCAGGCCCTGTGGCATATTTGCACAGGACCTGGTGAAATTTGTCCAGCCGCTTTCAGGTACCGCTTCTTCCACCACGGCCGCTGCATTGAAGCACAGTGAAGGCGGAACAGAGAGGAACGCGAACACCATTCCATCCGTTTGTGTTCCTTTTGCCATGACGCAGTGGACGCCACAGACCCGGACATCAGAAAAAAAATGCCTTCCTCCTTATTACTATAAAGACAGTGTGCTGAACGGATTTCGGGGTACGCACTGGCTCAGCGGTTCCTGCGTGCAGGACTATGGAAGTTTCACCATCATGCCTGTAAAGGGAAAACTCAGAACGTCTCCTGGCGAGTACGCCCTGCCGCTATCACATTCAGCTGAAACTGCAACTCCAGCCTATTACAGACTTATTGCAGGGGGAATTGAATCAGAGATGACGGCTACGCTGCGGTGCGGATTTCTTCGGTTCAGTGTATTGGATAGTGACAGTCTCTATATTCTCGTGATGCCCAACAGTGACGAGTCACAGGGTTTCGTTGAAGTGGATACTCAAAAAGGAGAAATATGGGGCTATAATCCTGTGCACAGGATCTACCAGGGCTGGGGCCAGTCTGCGGGTTTCAGCGGATGGTTCTATATCAAGGCCAATCATGTGACTTCAGTATCAGGAAGCTTCAGTGAAGGGAATATTTTCAATGACCACACCATATCTGATCAGAAAGATATCGGTGTATTTGCCGGATTCAGGTTAAAAAAAGGCGAACAGATCGAACTCAGGGTGGGTACATCATTTTCAAGCCTGGAAGGTGCAAAAAAGAATCTCGAAACTGAGATCGGAACTAAGAGTTTTGACGAGATCAGAACTGCGGCGCAAAAGAACTGGAACCTTGCATTATCCCGTGTGAAGGTGGAGACGGATAATGAAAAAGACAAACGAATTTTCTATACCGCCATGTACCATGCCATTCAACATCCGAGGTTGTTCAACGATGTGGATGGCGTATATCCCGCTTTCTCAGGAAACAAGTCCCTTATGAAAACTGTGAAGGGAAATTATTACGATGATTTTTCTATGTGGGACATATATCGTGCGCAACTACCCCTGGTGCAGCTGTTGAACAGGGAAATTACAAATGATTTTGTCCGCTCCATGATCTTAAAAGGTCAACAGGGAAACTGGCTGCCCATTTTCCCCTGTTGGAACAGTTTTACATCTGCTATGATCGGAGATCATGTGACCGTGTTTATTGCATCGGCCTATGCAAAAGGGATCCGTGATTATGATGTCAGTGAAGCTTACCGTTTGATGAGAAAGAATGCTTTTGATGTGGCACCTGCAGCAGATTACCAAAACGGCATGGGCCGCCGCGCCCTAGACTCCTGGCTTAAATATGGATTTATTCCGCTGGAAGACAGTGTGCCGATCGCATTCCATAAAAAGGAACAGGTGAGCCGTACACTGGAATATGCATATGATGATCATGCCCTCTCTATAGTTGCGAAGGGATTGGGGAAAAAACAGGATCATGAACAACTGGTGAAACGTTCATTGAATTATGTTAATGTATTTGACAGCTCTGTGGGCATGGTCAGGGGCCGTTATGCAGATGGTAGCTGGTACAAGCCTTTTCATCCAGATAAACGGGAATTTTATATCACTGAAGGCACTCCCAGGCAGTATGGTTTTTATGTACCTCATGATATACCGGGACTTGCCAGGCTGATGGGTGGGAGGAATAAACTTGAAAAGGCGCTGGACAGCATTTTTGCCAAGGGGGAATACTGGCATGGCAACGAGCCGGGTCACCAAATCCCATTTTTATATAATTACACCGCTGCACCCTGGAAAACGCAGCAAGCAGTGGCGGAAATATTGTCTGGTGAATACAGCGATGGCCCTGGCGGACTAAGTGGCAATGATGATTCGGGCCAGATGAGTGCATGGTATATTTTCGCAGCGATCGGTTTTTATCCAGTAGATCCTGTTTCGGGAAATTATATGTTGACAACTCCCATCTTTAACCAGGTCAAACTGCAATTACCGGAGGGTAAACAACTTATCATTAACTGTCACAGGGAAAATGCCGGGGATAAATATATAAGCAGGATCAGTTGGAATGGAACGGCATATCAGAAAAATTATCTCATGCATTCAGACCTGGAAAAAGGCGGAACCATAGACATCTGGCTCCGGCAGGGTCCTTCGAACTGGGGGGCCGATCCAAATCAACAGGTACATTGAAACACGAATATGGATTGGTGAAAAGCCCTTGTGAATATGTTTCAAAAATTTCTAAATTGTATATGGAAAAACAACTGCTATGTTCATAGGTCATTTCGGAGTTGGATTCGGGGCTAAGAAAATAAGTCCTGAGATCTCATTAGGCACTTCATTTCTTGCTGCCCAGTTCATTGATCTGCTCTGGCCTTTCTTTCTCATGGCCGGGCTGGAAAAAGTGGAAATAGATCCGGGTAACACAGAACTCACGCCACTGAATTTTGTTTCTTATCCCTATACGCATAGCCTCACAGGAACATTGATCTGGGCCATGTTATTTGCATTGGTCTATTACCTGTGGAAAAAGCAGGGGAAAGAATCATTGGTGTATGCGCTGCTGGTATTAAGTCACTGGTTTCTTGATTTCATCACACATAGGCCGGATCTTCCGCTGAGCTTTTCAGAGAATACCAAAGTAGGACTTGGCTTGTGGAATAATGCAACAGCTGCCATGGTTATTGAGTCGGTCATTTTCATAACCGGAGTATACCTGTACGCTAAATCCACCAGGCCAATCAGCAAAACTGGTTTCTATGCGCTGGCTGGTCTTGTAATTTTCTTTGTCGTCGTATTTTTTATGAATGCGAAAGGCGATCCTCCGCCCAATGCTGATGTTATTCCCTATGTAGGTCTGGCCCAGTGGCTATTTGTGTTCTGGGGCTATTGGATAGACCGTAATCGACAGTCATTGGAAACGGTCAAAGCGCAGGCTCAAGTTTTGCCGTAAAATGCCGGAGCATCGGTGATTCCTCGGTGATCCTCAGGCCCCGGATGTTTTCCCTGTTGGAAAATACCTGGATGATCACTTCGGCCACATAATCAATATGACTTTGGGTGTATACCCTTCTTGGGATAGCCAGGCGTACCAGTTCCAGCGCAGCCGGGATCAGTTTTTTGTTCTCATCATATTTGCCAAACATCAGTGAGCCGATTTCCACCGCTCTTATTCCTCCTTCAATATATAGTGCACAATTCAATGCCTGGCCGGGGTATTGGTCGAGGGGTATATGGGGAAGAAATGCGGCTGCATCAAGATAGACCGCATGCCCTCCTGCAGGAAGCATGACCGGTACTCCCGCGTTATCCAGTTTTTCCGTGAGGTATTCTATGCTCCGGATCCGGTATTGCAGGTAGTGTTCTTCCATTACTTCCATCAGGCCTATGGCGATCGCTTCAAGATCCCGGCCCGCCAGTCCTCCATAAGTGGGAAAACCCTCTGTAATGATCAGCAGGTTCCTGCATTCGAGGGCAAGGTTTTCATTGCGCATAGCCAGAAACCCTCCGATATTGGCAAATGCATCTTTTTTTGCGCTCATGGTACAGCCATCTGCGTAAGAGAATAATTCGCGAGCGATCTCAGGAACTGATCTGTTCTGATATCCTTCTTCACGTAACTTGATAAAATAGCAGTTCTCTGCAAAACGACATGCATCGATGTAAAGTGGGATCCCGTATTGATCGCAGATGGATCTCACTTCGCGAATATTCGCCATGCTTACGGGCTGACCTCCCCCCGAATTATTAGTGATCGTGATCATCACCAGCGGGATATTAACAGCCCCTTTTTCCTTTATGAAAC
>JAHEFC010000386.1 GCA_024640385.1 Sphingobacteriales bacterium | reverse complement strand
CCTAAAAGGCCAGTTGGAGCAGGAAGGTATAGAGGTGGAAAGCCTTGTGCAGGAGCTGATGGCCCTTGAGATCGAAGTGCCCAGCTGGGCTTTGGGAACCGGTGGAACCAGGTTCGGCAGATTTCCCATTGGCGGAGAGCCGGCCAACCTGTTTCAGAAAATTGAGGATGTGGCTTTATTGAAAAAACTGACCGCTTCAGTTTCTTCCATTTCCCTGCATATCCCTTGGGACATACCCAAAGATCCCAAAGCCATTCTTGACCTGTTACACGAACATGGCCTGCGCATAGATTCCGTGAACTCCAATACGTTCCAGGACTATGGAGATCCTTCCGCGAGTTACAAGTTTGGCTCACTTTGCCATACGGATGCGGGAGTGAGACGTAAGGCTATCGATCATAATATTGAAGTGATCAGGTATGGAGAGGCCCTGAATGCGCGCATACTCACGGTATGGCTGTCGGACGGTTCGGATTTTCCCGGGCAGCATCATTTCAGGCGCGCCTATTCCAGAACGCTGGATTCGCTGAGCCTGATCTATGAGCAATTGCCATCCCATTGGGATATGCTGGTAGAGTACAAACCCTATGAACCGCATTTCTATTCCATGGTGATACCAGACTGGGGTACTTCGCTGGCTTTATGCCAGGGTTTGGGCAATAATGCCAAAGTGCTTGTTGACCTTGGTCACCATCTTCCTAACACCAATATTGAACAGATCGTTGCCAGGCTGATGTTGTTCGGTAGATTGGGAGGGTTCCATTTCAACGGATCGATGTATGGGGATGATGATCTCACCACCGGGTCGATCAAACCTTACCAGTTATTCCTGATCTTCCAGGAACTGAACGATGGTATGAAAGATAGCAGCATTGCGCCTGTCATTCCGGCATGGATGATAGACGCGAGTCATAATATTAAGGATCCCCTGGAAGACCTGATGCAGAGTTGCATGAACATCCGCACGGCGTATGCAAAGGCGTTGCTGGTGAACAGGGGCAGGCTGCACCAGGCCCAGGAAGCAAACGATGTGGTGATGGCAGAAGAGATCATGCAAAAGGCTTTTCAATGCGATGTGAGGCCGCTCGTAAAAGAAGCCATGATCCGCAAAGGTGGAAGTGTGGACCCGATAGCAGCCTATCGTAACTTTGAAGTGAGAAAGAAACTGATCGGCAGCAGGGGCGAGGGGTCGGTGGCGACAGGACTATAAAGCAGGTTGCAGGTTGCGGGTTACAGGTTGCAACCTGCAACCTGCAACCTGCCACCTGCAACCTGCCACCTGCAACCTGCCACCTGCCACCTGCATGTTGCGGGTTATCTACCCAAAGCGTATATTTATGATTCACACTAATGCTTAGAACTCTACATACCGGGAAGGATGTTTTTTTGATTTTTGATGTGGGCAAGACCCACAAAAAAATGCTTTTATTCGATCCATCCTATAAAGTAGTGAAGGAAGAGTCGTCCGTATTTCCAACTGTTAAAGATGAAGACGGATTTGAGGCTGATGATATACAACTGATCGGTACATGGATCAAACAGAAGATCACAGATCTTTCTTCGGATCCCTCATGGAATATACTTGGGATAAATTTTACCGCTTATGGTGCTACCCTGGTGAACCTCGACGAAGAAGGGAATCCGGTGACTGCCCTCTATAATTATCTCAAACCGATAGATTCCCATATAGAGGAAGCGTTCTATACTTTATTCGGAGGGCGTGAGAAATTTGCCACAGAGACCTCCTCACCCCCTATGGGTTTGCTTAATGCAGGCTTTCAATTGTACTGGCTGAAATATCACAAACCGGATCTGTTCAAGTCTATCAAGGTATCATTGTTCCTGCCCCAGCATTTATCATTCCTGGTAACGGGAAGGCAATGTTCGGAATTGACATCCATTGGGTGCCATACCGGGCTCTGGGATTTCCGGCAAAATGATTTTCATTCCTGGGTCTACGATGAATGGATGCAGAATGTGCTGGCGCCGATCACACAGGAACCTATTGCCGGATATATAGATATCAGGGGGCGTACAGTACCTGTGGGTGTGGGATTGCACGACAGCTCTGCATCGTTGCTTCCCTACCTGTACATGAGTGAAGCGCCATTTATTGTGCTCTCCACTGGTACCTGGGCCATCACATTGAATCCATTCAATCAATCTCCGTTGACAGCTGAAGAACTTTCCAGTGATGTACTGGCTTATATGCTGCCCAATGGTGACCCTGTGAAGGCGGCCAGATTATTAATGGGCATGGAGCATGATCTGCAGGTGAGCCGTATCGCAAAGGAATTCCATCTTCCTGCTCATTTTTATGAAAGCATAAAATGGGACGACTCTATTTACCAGGAAAACTCATCCATACCTGATAATTTCATTCATTCATCACGCGGTATCTGGAATATGGAAGTATATGGCAATGGGATGAGGGCATATTATGCATTGATGCGCGGATTGCTCAACATGCTGGTGAGTGCATTCAACCTGGTTGATATCTCTTCGATCACCACCGTATTTGTAGACGGCGGATTTGCACGCAACCCTGTTTTTATACAAATGCTGAAGAAGAAACTGCCCCGGAAAAGATTTATCACCTCCACCGTGCCTGAAGCCACAGCCTTCGGGTCTCTGATCTATTTGAGGCAACCGGAGCGGATTGATTTGAGTGATGAAAATACTATTATGTTGTAGGCGAGAGGCGATAGGCGAGAGGCGAGAGGAGGTTCCCTATCGCCTCTCGTCTCTTGCCTCTCGCCCTTCGCCTCATCTCTCCATCTGATCCTCGATCACCCGCTCCAGTTTCTCCAACTTATTGACCCGCCAATTGGGATCGTATCTCACAAACCAGGAAAGCCATAAGCTCCTGGATAGACGCATGAACAAGGGCTGCATGAGGATCATCAGCACTGAATTGAGGCCGAGCCACCAGAAGAACCTGTTATCTTCAGTTGAGAAACCTATGAGTACCCACCAGGCAATGAGCGTAAATACGCTGAATGCTGTAGTTACTGCATAGCTTACGTATCCTGTACCATAATAGAATCCAACTTCGATCTCTGTGGGCTGCCCGCATACCGGGCACTCTTTGTGCATCTTTACCGTATTCTTGAGATCATATGGATTGGAGGAAGAAAATATCCTTCCTGTTCTGCACCTTGGGCACCTGTTATCGAGCGTACTGACCAGGTAACCGGGCTTGCTTTCTTTGTTAGTCTCCTTCATTGAAATTTCTTAAGATTCAAAAGCCGTCATCAGTGTTTCCATCTTCATGCTGCGCGAGCCCTTTACCAGGAACATGCCGTTTGAAAGCTGTTGTTTCTTCAGCCATGCAGCAGCTGTTGAAGAATCAGGAAAAAACCGGTAATGGTGTTTTGTTTTCTCAAAATCACCACCTACCAGCAGCACATCTTTCCATTCATGTTGTTCGAGAAGTTCAACTATAGCCTGGTGCTCATTTACACTCTCATTGCCCAACTCCATCATACCGCCGATGCAGATGTATTTTGAAGGATGATGCTGCCTGGAAAAATTTTCGATGGCAGCACGCATACTGGTGGGATTGGCGTTGTAGGCGTCCAGTACAAAGGTATTGCTATTTTTTATAAGCAACTGGGATCTGCTGTTATTAGGCTGATAGGTTTCAATGGCCATCCTGATCTTTTCAGCAGGAACCTTAAAATATTCACCCACAGCAACCGCCACCAGTATGTTGGGCAGGTTGTAATCGCCCACCAGGTGAGATTGTAGGTGTTCAAGTGTGGTTCCCCTCTCCATTTTTACTTTCAGGAACGGCTCGCTTTCTGCAACAGTTCCCACTACGTCAGCATCTTTTGTTCCATAGGTGATGATATGTTCAATGCCCCGGCTCATGGTATGGAAATAATCATAATCCCACATGATAAATGCAGTTCCGTGATGGGCCCTTAAATGATCGTATAATTCACCCTTACCCTTTCTTACGCCTTCAATGCCTCCAAAACCTTCCAGGTGGGCCTTGCCGCAATTGGTGATGATACCATGCGTGGGAAGGGTATAGGAACAGTATCCTTCTATCTCTTTCTGGTGATTGGCGCCCATTTCTATCACCGCCATTTCAGCATCCCGGGGTATCGAAAGTATA
>JAHEFC010000385.1 GCA_024640385.1 Sphingobacteriales bacterium | reverse complement strand
GCATCGAAACTGAAGCGAAACGGGGACGATATCGGAAAGGTGGAATAAAGAAATTCCGGTCCTGCAGGCAGCAGGACCGGAACCTTTTCATAATATTGTAAGATGATGAACGGGAATATTGACGTTGTCATCTTTTCTTTGTCCAAATATGATGATCCCATTTCATCCGTTGGATTTTCTTATGCAAAGGAATTTGCAAAAAAGCACAGGGTTTTCTTCATTGAGCATCCATATACATGGAAGGACTACTTCAGTTTGAGTAAAGATCCGCAGACGGTAAAACGTAAGAAGCTCTGGGCAAGCGGGTCCATTTATCTTTCTGATCCCACGATTCCTGAGGGGATCACCTATATTGTTCCGCCGAGAATGCTGCCGGTGAATTTTCTTCCTGGTGGTTTTTTGTATAATAAGCTTTCGGCCCTGAATGACGGGAAGATGTTCCAAATGCTTTCAGAAGTGATCAGGGAGTATAACATCAAAGACTTCGTGTTTTACAGTGTGTTCAATCCTTTCTATATGATCGAATTCCCGCCAACGATCAGCCCTTTGTATAAAGCTTATCTGTCACTGGACGATATGTCGCAGGTGCCTTATACCGCCAGGCACGGGGTGAGAAGGGAAGGGGAATTGATCCGTAAATGGGAAATGACTTTTGCAACAGGTAAGGAGCTGCAAAAAATAAAATCGGCATTCAATCCGAGAACGGAATATCTGCCCAATGCCAGTGATTTCAGTTTGTTCAGTAAGGCCTATGAAACCGTGTTGGAAAAACCGGAAGAGTTGAAAGGCCTCGAGGGTAAAAAGATCATCGGTTTTACAGGGAGCGTTGAATACCGTTCAGATTTTGATTTGTTGAAAAAGATGGTGGAGAAACACAGGGACAAAGTTTTTGTAGTAGTTGGACCTGTCAATACAGATGAGGTGGATAATTTGGGTTTCAGAAAAATGGGCAATGTGTTATTCACCGGATCCAAACCCATCACGGCCCTCCCAGCTTATCTGCAGTATATGGATGTGATGATCATTCCATACAGACTGATCACGGTCACTAAAAGCATATATCCTCTTAAGATCAATGAATACCTGGGTGCGGGCAAACCTGTGGTAGCAACGCATTTTTCAGAAGATATTTTCAGTTTCCGCGATGTGATCTATATAGCAGAATCCCATGATGAATTTATCACGTTGATAGACAAAGCCATTGAAGAAGACTCAGCGGAGAGGAAACGCGCCCGGGTCAACAAAGCCTCTGAGAACACCTGGACTGCACGGGTTGAACATTTCTGGGCCTGTGCCAGGAACCAGGGTTACTTATGATCATTTATACGAAGGATGAAACCTGATCAGCGTTTCCCTGAGGTATTCACGATCCAGGTGGGTATAGATCTCCGTAGTGGTAATGCTTTCGTGCCCCAGCATTTCCTGTACAGCCCTGAGATCGGCCCCGCCTTCTACAAGATGCGTTGCGAACGAATGCCGCAATGTATGCGGCGATATGTCTTTTTTGATACCTGCTTTCAGTGCAAGTTCTTTTATGATCATGAATATCATTACCCTGGATAATTTCCCTCCCCGCCTGTTAAGGAACAACACCTCTTCATCGCCCGGCCTGGCTGTTTGGGCTTTTCTTTGCTGCAGGTAAATTTTGATATACCTGACGGCTTCAGATCCAACAGGCACCAGCCTTTCTTTATCACCTTTGCCGATCACCCTGATAAACCCTGCGTCTAGGTACAGGAAGCTGATCTTCAGGTTCACCAGTTCTGACACCCTGAGACCACAGCTGTACATCACTTCAATTATTGCCCTGTTGCGCTGACCATCGGGCTTGCTGTGATCTATAGCGGCAAGCATGGCTTCGATCTCCGGGAAGGATAAAACGTCTGGAAGGCTTCTTTTCAGTCGTGGCGTGTCGATGAGTTCCGTAGGGTCGTTGGTTATGACCTGTTCAGACAGCAGATAGCGGAAGAAATTCCGGATGCCGCTGATCATTCTGGATTGGGAAGAAGGCGTCATGCCCAGGTTGCTTACCCATTTTAGAAAATCCTGCAGATCGTTCAGGGTAATGGCTGAGGGTGGTGTTGGGTTAGCTCTGGTGTCAAGATACTGTGTAAGCTTTTCAACATCGTTGAGGTAGGCCTCTACTGTTGCATCCGATAAAGACCTTTCGAGTTGAAGATGCGCTTTGAATCCATTCTTGAACGGTTCCCACATGAATGCAAAATAAATTTTTTGTGCGTACTTTTCTTTGATACATATTTGCCCTTCATACCAGAGCATGCAACCAGTCAATTTGAGAGCGTTCAGGAAGAAAGTGACACTTCACAAGAGGAAGTTGAAAATGTTTCTCACTCGTTTGGGCAAGAAGCCTCCCAAGGCGCTGGATGATTGGGCGATCCAGGTGGATAAGGAAGTATGGCATGAGACCGACTGCCTGAGCTGCGCCAATTGCTGTAAAACCATGAGCCCTACCTATACTCCGGAAGACCTCAGGAGAATTTCAGCACATTTTGAGATGACGCCGAACGAGTTCAAGAAAAAATACCTGTATAAAGACGATACAGGCGATTGGATGAACGTGAAGCAGCCCTGCCAGTTCCTTGATCTCAAAACGAATATGTGCGGCATATACGAGATCCGCCCCCTGGACTGTGCAGGCTTTCCCCATCTTACCCGTAAAAAGATGAAGGAATATGTGCATGTGCATCACCAGAACGTTACTTACTGCCCCGCAACGTACCGCATGGTGGAAAAGATGATGAATATGGTGAAAATTCACGGGCATAAACTCTGAATTCAGATATAAACATCTTCCAGCAGAAAGAATTCAGGTCCATTTTCGGAGAGATTAATAGCAAGTATATCGAACTGAAGGTGCTGCCATTTTTTGTAGAGTTTCATATATACCTCTGCCGCTTTCATCACAGTCAGCATTTTTTTCCTGTTCACATTTTCTTCGGGATATCCGCCGGATCTGCTGTTTCTTGTTTTTACTTCGATAATATGCAGGATACCGGATTTTTCAGCTATGATATCGATCTCCCAGTGGCCATGCCGCCAGTTTGCCTCAAGGATCTGATAACCATTTGCTGAGAAATATTTCCTTGCCAAAGATTCCCCGTGGGCGCCAATAAATTGCTCCCAGCGCTTACCTTCGTTCTTTCTGATCATATTCATTCCAAATTCATGTTTCAATTAAAAGGCAAGGTACAGCACTATGCATGGGGTGGCAAGGAGTTCATACCCTCATTGCTTGGTATTTCCAACACAGAAGCGCAGCCTTATGCTGAATATTGGATGGGGGTTCACTCACTGGCTCCATCCACGATCCGATTGTCGGACAATGCATACACTGGGCTTCACGACCTTATCCGGTCAGAACCCAGGCGATACCTGGGAGAAAAAGTTGCGGTTCATTTTCATGATCTTCCTTTTCTGTTGAAGATCCTTGATGTGAAACAGATGTTATCCATCCAGGTGCATCCTTCCAAAGAGGAAGCTCAAAAAGGATTTGATCTTGAAAACAGTGCGGGCGTACCCCAGGATGCACCGAACAGGAATTACAGGGATAATAATCACAAACCCGAGATGATGCTGGCCCTGGGTGAATTCTGGCTTTTACACGGGTTCAGGAAAGAAGAAGACCTGTTGGTTGTACTGGAAAGAGTAGGAGAACTCAGCACATTGATCCCGTTATTTGAAGCAAGGGGATATAAGGGGCTTTACCAGTATGTTATGGAACTCCCGCAGGAAGGCGTGAATGAGTTATTACAGCCATTGGCAGCAAGGATACTGCCTTTATATGCTGCCGGTAAAATTTCGAAGAACGATCCTGATTTCTGGGCAGCGAGAGCTATGGTCACCTATCCTGACTTTTTTGACAGGGGTATTTTTTCAATTTATTTCTTTAACCTGGTCCACCTGAGGGCAGGAGAAGCCATATTCCAGGGTGCCGGTTTGCCGCATGCCTATCTGGAAGGGCAGAATGTGGAACTGATGTCGAATTCCGACAATGTATTGAGGGGAGGGCTCACTTCCAAGCATGTGGATGTGCCCGAACTGATGAAGCATACGAATTTCAGTGCAGTGATACCAGAGATCCTGCGGCCCATGGGTAATGGCATGGAACAAAAAATGGATTTCC
>JAHEFC010000087.1:9787-11918 GCA_024640385.1 Sphingobacteriales bacterium | reverse complement strand
CGAAGAACACGACACACCCAGCGAACCTGAACCTTATTCCAGGGCAAGGTGGCTTCGTGACGATGATGGATTGATTGTGCAGGACCGGTATGATGTATGGAAGCTGGATCCAACAGGCAAGTCAGCTCCTGTCAATATCACCCGGGGAATCGGGAGAAAAACTCACAATAAGTTCAGTTACTTTCCACCTGCAAACGAGGAAAAAGAACCGGAAAACGGCAGCCAGATCATGCTTCGTTCGCACCATGAGGATAACAAACAGATGGGCTTGTACATGGCTGATCTCAATGGAATTTCCGGGCCGGTTAAAAAGCTGGCAGGGCCATTTATGTTAAGTGCAGTGCAAAAAGCGAAAAATGCTAACGTGCTGGCATACACGAAAGAGTCCTTTACGCAATCGCCTGACCTTTATCTGATGAGTGCTGACGGTATGGAAAAAAAGATCACATCGGTCAATCCGCAGCAATCGGGTTATAACTGGGGAACTGTTGAACTATTCAGATGGAAAGCGTACAATGGGAAGGATGCAACAGGAATGATCTTCAAACCAGAGGATTTTACCGAAGGGAAGAAATACCCGATGATCAGTTATTTCTATGAGAGGTTGTCCGATTCATTATTTAAATACAGGCCGCCGGCGCCTACAAGAAGCAACCTGGACATCATGTTTTTTGTCAGCAGGGGGTACATTGTATTTGTTCCGGATATAAGATATCAGAAAGGTTATCCCGGAAAAGGGGCATTTGATTATGTGGTAAGCGGGGCCAGGGCCGTTGTGAAGAAGGGCTGGGCAGACAGTACAAAGCTGGGACTCCAGGGACAGAGCTGGGGTGGTTACCAGATATGTTATATCATCACCCGCACCAAACTTTTTGCTGCTGCATGGGCGGGGGCGCCTGTTGCCAATATGACCAGTGCTTACGGGGGCATCCGCTGGGGCCCCGGGTTGAACAGGCAGTTCCAGTATGAAAAAACACAGAGCAGGATAGGCGCCACACTGTGGGAAAAACAGCATCTGTATATTGAGAACTCTCCCTTGTTTTATGTACCGAAAATTACCACGCCCCTGATAATCATGGCCAATGATGAAGACGATGCGGTACCCTGGTGGCAGGGTATTGAGATGTTCACGGCAATGCGAAGGAATGGTAAAAAAGTGTGGCTCCTGAACTATAATGGTGAGAAGCATGGACTCCTTGAACGCAGGAACAAGAAGGACATTTCTGTTCGAGAGCAGCAGTATTTCGACTGGCTTCTGAAAGGGGCGAAGCCGCCCAGGTGGCTGAGTGATGGGGTTCCTGCATTGGAAAAGCAGAACGTGAATTTGTAGAACTTGGAATTTTTCATTAAATTAAAGTCTATGAAAACGTTATCAAGTACCTGGTTCGCTGAAGGTTTCATAGACTTCGAACTGAAAAAATACACCCTGTTGGCCTATCTGCAGGAGATCCATAAGCATTTTGATCAGCAAAAACTTTATCCCCAGCTGGCAGATGTGATCATGCATTACAACAACCTGGTGGCTTTCAGGCAAAACAAACAGTTCCTGCAGCAACAGTTCCCGAAGAAACTTACCGAATTGGATATAAAGCAGATCGAAGTGCTTTATCAGTCTATCATAGATGATGACGATCTAATGAAAGAGCTTGAGGAGATCATTTATTATGCGGTGGACAAGATGAATTCGACCATCAGGAATGGCACTGAGATCTATGAGTTTGTGGAAGACAAACTGAACATATTCCCGGTTGGCCTGATCCCGCTTGAGAACAGGGAAGGATATTTTTTTCTGAGTAACGGGAAACTGAGGGATACAAAAGTGTACCAGTACAGCCTCAGCATTATTGAAAAACATGATGAGAAGTACAGGAGCATGAGAACGGAATTCATTGCAGGCTGGGAAAGGAATTTTGTTAATACATACGAACAGATCAAATCGGAACTTATACGACACAGGACTGAATTGCCTAACCCTGCAGTTTACGGGATAGAAACTGAGCTCAGTTTCCCGATTGAAGAAACTTTATTGCCAATTGCCAAAAGAAGCCTGGTTAAGTTCTTATCTGACGCGGCGTAGTGCAGGTTGCAGGTTGCAGGTTGCAGGTTGCAGGTTGCAGGTTGCAGGTTGCAG
>JAHEFC010000087.1:0-9725 GCA_024640385.1 Sphingobacteriales bacterium | reverse complement strand
TTTCTCTTCGATGCGGTGGAAATTTGGACATGGATACATTAAAACGATGGCGGGTATCTGAACTTGCTTTTGAGCAGCAGGCAGAGATTTTCATCCTTTCGAAAACCTTCCCCAAAGAAGAGTTATACAGCCTTACAAGCCAGGTCAGGCGCTCGTCCCGTTCAGTATGTGCTAATCTTACCGAAGCATACAGAAAAAGAAGATATCCTTCACATTTTATTTCTAAGTTGACTGATGCGGATGCAGAAAATTCAGAAACCGATACCTGGTTGGATATTGCATTTTCATGTGCCTATGCAACTGATGAACAAGTAGACAGGATCAAAAATCTGAACATGCAGATCGGGAAGCTCCTGGGGTATATGTTACAAAATGCAGAGGACTTTCTTCACAATCCCTAGTCGCCTTTTAGGTTAAGCTATGCAACCTGCCATCTGCCACCTGCAACCTGAGTTGCACGGGGATGCTATGCAACCTGCCACCTGCAACCTGAGTTGCACGGGGATGCTATGCAACCTGCCACCTGCCACCTGCTCTAAAAGTCCCGGTTCACGTTAAACTGCTCAAGTTCTTTGGCAACGGCACTCAGGAAAGTTGATCCCAACGCTCCGTCGATGATACGGTGATCGTACGACATGGAGATATACATCATGTGCCTGATGGCGATACTGTCTCCCTGGTCAGTTTCAATCACCACGGGCCTTTTCTTTATTGCTCCGGTAGCCAGTACAGCTACCTGGGGTTGGTTGATGATAGGCGTACCCATCAGGCTGCCAAATGTACCTACATTGGTGACTGTAAATGTGCCGCCCTGCGTGTCTTCAGGTTTGAGTTTATTATTTCTTGCGGCATTGGCAAGGTTGTTCACCTGCCTGGTGAGCCCTACCAGATTGAGCTGGTCTGCATTTTTGATCACCGGAACGATAAGGTTTCCCGATGGCAGGGCTGTCGCCATGCCGATATTGATGTCTTTTTTGACAATGATATGATTGCCCTCAACGCTGGAATTCAGCCAGGTGTATTTCTTGAGGCACTTGACAATGGCTTCTATGAAAAGCGGGGTAAAAGTGATCTTGTCTCCCTCTCGTTTTTCATATTCCTTCTTGATTTTTTCTCTCCAGATCACCATGTTTGTTACATCGGCCTCAACGAAACTGGTTACGTGTGCACTGGTGGCTTTACTGCGAACCATATGGTCAGCGATCACCCTTCTCATCCTGTCCATTTCTACGATCTCTGCATTGCCCGAATAGCTGACGGATGGAGTGCCATCATTTGGCACCTGTGCCTGCTGCGTCTGTGAAGGCACCATTGCCTGGGTCTGAGGTTGCGGGCTGCGGGGTGCCGCGGCCGGTTTCCTTCCGGACCTCATGGCCGAAACATAGTCGAGAATATCTTTTTTGGTGACGCGGCCTTCATTGCCTGAGCCGGGAATGTTCTCCAGTTCACTCATGCTGACCCCTTCGCTGGCAGCGATATTAAGCACCAGGGGCGAATAGAATCTGACAGCCTGCGGCCGGCTTATATTAATTGCGGCAGGTTGGTAGGGAACATCTTCGGTTTCTACCGGCTGATCCGGGGTTTGTGCAGGTTTTGCAGGTTGTGGTGTGGAAGCAACAGGAGCCTGCTGCTGTATATTTGAAAATCTTGCTCCTTCTGTTCTGATCTTTGCGATCACTGCACCTATGGGGACAACATCATTTTCAGCAAAAAATATTTCTTCAAGGGTGCCTTCGGCGGTGGAAGGTACTTCAGTATCCACTTTATCGGTAGCTATATCCAGCACGGTTTCGTCCAGCGTAACTTGATCTCCGGGTTTTTTATGCCATTTCAGTATCGTTGCTTCCATGATACTTTCACCCATCTTTGGCATTACCAGGTCAACTAATGACATATGCAATCTGTTTAAATTCTATGAGCTGCCATGGCGGGCAGGAATCGGCCAAAGGTAAAGAAATCGGGCTAACCCTCACTTCCATTTAAAATGAATTTGCGGAGCACATTAAGAGCATGGGTGCCCGTCAGTTCCATGTTGCGCTGCCTGTCGAACCGAAAATGAAAATGATGTGTTTCAGTCTTTTCCGCATTTCCAACGCCTACCCAAACAGTACCTACAGGCTTATCGGGCATTCCACCATCAGGACCCATGATCCCTGTGGTTACCACTGCATAATCTGATTTAAGCATCTTTAATGCACCCTTAACCATCTGGGAAGCTGTTTCCTTACTCACCGCCCCGAAATTTTTGATAACCTGGGGGTCTACCTGCAATACATCTTCTTTTATTTCATTTGCATAACTCACTATTGAACCTTTGAAATAGGCGCTGCTGCCCGGAACTGATGTGATCAGGTGGGCTATATACCCCCCGGTGCAACTTTCTGCAGTACCGAGGGTTTTGCCATTTTTCACCAGTAATCTTCCTATGACCTGCTGCATCGACAGGTCTTCATCAACAACCATCACATCGCTGAGCTTGCTTTTGAGCATGTCAAATTCCGCTTCAAGCTCGGCCATGAGTTTTTCGCTTTTCCCCCTCGCAGATAAACGAAGTTTGACCATGCCGTAATTAGGGAGGTAAGCGAGTTTGATATTGGTGGGAAGCTGGGTTTCGAAATCTGTGATCCTTTCAGCCAGGAAGGACTCTCCAATACCGGCAGTAAGCAATGTGCGGTGTATAATGGGTGGCAGTTGAAAGATTTGTTGTAAAGCGGGGAGCACATCCTGGATCATCATCCCTTTCATTTCATGCGGCACTCCGGGCATGCTTACATAGATCTTCCGGTCCTTTTCAAACCACATGCCCGGAGCCGTGCCTCTTTTGTTCTGGATCACCCTGCAGATATCAGGCACTTCAGCCTGCTTGAGATTACGGTCCAGCATCGGCCTTTTCAAAATATTCTGGAATATGTTCTTCACATTCGCCAGCGCATCTTCATTGACTATCAGCTTTCCTCCAAAATACTGGCAGAGCAGAGGTTTTGTGATATCATCGGCCGTAGGTCCGAGGCCCCCCGTGATCAGGATCACCTCGCTCAGGCGACCTTCCTCATCAAGGGCCTTGATAATATCTTCCCATACATCTCCAACAGCTACACGGCGGTGTACCCAGATCCCGATCTTGTTCAGTTCCTGGGCGATCCAGGCACTATTGGTGTCAATAGTCTGGCCGATCAGCAACTCATCACCGATAGTGATGACTGATGCGTATACTTGTTGGTTTGCCATATAAAATAAATTGAAACTTCTATTTCCCGAGGATGCCATCCAGGCTGACCTTGCCCGCGCCCAGTAAAATTATGGCAATAATTCCTGTAAGAAAAAGCATTCCGTGCTCGCCGTCTCCGAACACCTGTCCCTTGTGGGCCTCAAACACCACTACAAACAGCTCAATAAGCAGCACCGCTGCGACCAGTCGTGTAAACAGCCCCATTACAAGAAATATGGAACAAAAAAATTCCGCAAATACCACCAGGGCCAGAGAGATGGCAGAGCCCATGCCCAGGAAATTCATGAAGTCTTTCCTGTATTGTGCAAAATGCACAAGTTTGTCGTATCCATGAGGGATCATCAGAATCCCAAAGCCCAGCCTCATGATCAACATGGATAAGTTGAAAGCAAAATCGGAATAGTGTGTACTGATTAATTTCTTCATGGCAACAAAATTACGCTTTAACAAAAAATTAGTCGCCAAAAGCAATGAATCATGGTCGATTGGTGCAATTTTTTATCCACAGAAGTTTATAAACCGGCTTTCGCGGATAATACTAGGCCTAATTTTGCGCATTTAGTTTTTTAATAACATCAGTTAAGTGACATTTGACAATATGATTTTGAGAATTTCGTCTATACTTCTTTTTCTGATCATTTCTGTATCCACCTATTCCCAGCAGACCCGTATCTATACTGATCCGCTTGAAACCTATCACAAGGCCAAAGAGCTTTTTCAGAAGGGCCAGTACAACCTGGCCTATCCGTTATTCAGGGACCTTCAGGAGAACAGGAATGAATCGGACTACAGCAATTACCGTATCGCATTTGAGGAGATCGATTATTACTCGATCGTTTGCGGATTAAAGCAAAATGAACCTTCTGCAGAGGCCCAGGCAAAATCTTTTACCATCCTTCAGAGCAACCAACCCCTGCAGCAAAAGATGGCATTTCAACTGGGGGAGTATTATTTCCGCAACCAGGATTACCGCAACGCGGTTGTGATGTACGAACAGACAAATGCTGAAAATCTCAGCGAGTCTGAGATCGGGGACATGAATTTTCATATGGGGTATGGATATTTCACATTGAAGCAGTTTGATAAGGCTAAGCCCCTGTTGAATAAAGTGAGGCTCGACCCTTCGGACCGAAATAATCCTGATGCGAATTACTACTATGGCTTTATCGCTTTCGCAGACCGGAATTACACTGAGGCCCTTGATGCATTTAAAAAAGTGGAAAATCACCCCGAATATGGGAAAGTGGTTCCCTATTATATTGCCAGTATTTATTACCAGCAGGGGAAAAAAGATGAAGCACTTGCTTATGCTGAAAATGCATTGAAAAAATCTTCCTCCTCATATTATGATGCCGGTCTGAAAAGAATGATAGGCCAGGCCTATTTCGAGAAAAAACAATTCAGTAAAGCGCTTCCTTACCTGGAATCTTATGCAGCCAAAACGGAGCAACTGAGCCGGGAGGATATCTACCAGCTGAGTTACAGTTATTATGACGGCAAGCAATATCCGAAAGCGATCGACGGATTCAAAAAACTGACCGATGGCCAGGATTCACTGAGCCAGAGTGCCATGTACCTGTTGGGTGATTCATACCTGAAAACCGGTCAGAAAGCCAATGCGCGGAATGCATTTTCTTTTTCTGCCCACAATTCAAGCAATGAACAGCAAAAAGAAGTATCGCTGTTCAACTATGGAAAGCTTTCCTATGAACTGGGTTACCAGGATGTGGCCATTAATGAACTGAGGAATTTCCTGGAGCAATATCCTAATTCCGTGTATAACAACGAAGCCAGGGAACTGATGGTGGGCATAATGACGGGTACCAATAATTACCGCGAAGCCCTTGACCTGCTGGAGTCTTTGAAAAATCCTTCGCCGGCGGCAAAACAGCTCTATCCCAAAGTGCTGTATGGAAGGGCCATGGAACTGATCAACGACGAAGACCTCAACGGAGCAAATGCTTTGCTGGATAAAGTTTTGAAAGATGTCAATAACCAGTCTGTTCTGGGCCCGGCAAGTTTCTGGAAGGGAGAGGTTGCATACCGCCAGAACAGGCTTGATGATGCTGTAAAATATCTCAATAATTATCTCACGGCACCTGCATACCAGTCAGGGGAAGTGAACAGGGATAATGCCAATTATAACCTCGGGTACGCCTACCTGCGGAAAGAAAATTATAAGATCGCCCAGGGGTATTTCGACCAGGTGGCCAGAACGGTTACGCTGAATTCTCCTGAGGTGGTGAAGGATGCTTATTTACGGAGTGCCGACTGCGCGTTCATGAACAGGGAGTTTTCAAAAGCGAAGGGGATGTATTCCAATGCGGTCAATTATTCCTGGCCATCCGCAGATTATGCCACATACCAGCTGGCATTGATAGCGGGGGTAAGCAGCTCATCTGAAAAGATCAAACTGCTGCAGACCTTTGAAAGAAAATTCCCGACTTCAGAGCTTGTTGGTCCTGTCAACATGGAGATCGCAAACAGCTACCTGGCCGATGAAAAATTCAGGGAAGCCATTCCCTATCTCAATAACGTGATCAGGAGCAGTGGGCAGGGGAATGAATTAAGGCCCAAAGCCTACCTGAGACTGGGTATTGCCCATTACAACCTGAATAATAACAAAGAAGCACTGAACAGTTATAAGAAACTGGTACAGGAATATCCCAATTCCCCGGAAGTGGACGAAGCGCTGGAAAGTGCCAGGGCTATTTATGTGGAAGAAGGAAGAACCAGTGAATATGTTGAGTTTGCAAAAGCGTCCGGACGTTCCGTAAGCACCAGCCAGCAGGATTCGCTGGCTTATGCTGCTGCCGAATCCAGGTATGCCAGTGGCGATCAGAACGGAGCGTTGAATGCATTAGCCAGTTATCTCCAGCAATTTCCGCAGGGGCAATTTTCAACAGATGCACTTTACCTGCGCAGTGATATTTATAACAAGCGAAAAGATTTCAGGAATGCGGTGCCTGGCTTTGAACAGGTGGCTGACAGGGCACCGAATAAATATGCTGAGCAGGCAGCCGCACAGGCTGCCAGGATACATTATTTCGAATTGAAGGATTATGCAAAAGCTGAGAAATATTTCATCACACTGAAATCGGTCAGCAGCAACCGTGAGTCCAGGCTGGATGCCATGCGTGGATTATTGCGCAGCCAATACCAGCTGAAAAAATGGGAAGAAGGGGAACAGAATGCCAACGAGCTGTTGAATGAGAAATCGATCAGTACGGATGATAAGGTATTGGCCAGCATGATGCTTGGAAAGCTTGACCAGAGCAAGGCTCAGTTTGCCGAGGCCATACAGCAATACCGGAATGTGGTCAACCTGAGCAAAGCAGCCTATGCGGCAGAAGCACGGTATGAGATCGCGGCCAGTTACATGATGCTGGATGACCTTAAAAATGCTGAAAAGTCAGCGTTTGAAACCATCAACAAATCCGGTTCCTACGATTACTGGATCACGAAAGCCTATATTCTGCTGGGAGATATTTTTTACAGGCAGAAAGACTATTTCAATGCCAAGGCTACCCTGCAGAGTGTGGTGGATAACAGCAAGATCACTGAATTGAAAAATGAAGCCCAGGAAAAACTGGCCAAAGTGATCGAAGAAGAAAAGAACAAATAATTCATTAACCCTGAATATGAAAAGAACGAAGAAGATAATTGTGTTACTGTTGCTGTTAACGCACCTGGGTACGCTTTGGGCGCAGGATACCAGCAAGAAAACCATTGAGATCACTTCATCCTTCAAGCCTGTACTTAGAAATGCTGCGAAGATCAACTTCAACGCCACACCTCCGGTGCCGGATACAAGCCGTCCGCGGCTTCAGTATAATGTCCCCGCTCAAAATGTATTCCCCAGGCTTTCACCCGTATCGATCAACCCCCTTTCATTGCCTGCAGACAGCTCTGCGAAATGGGCCAACAGCAATTATGTTAAAGCGGGTTATGGTAATCTGCAGACACCTTACCTGGAAGCAGGACTAAGTGTTCCTGCCGGCAACAGCCGGGTGGACCTCATGATCGATCACATCTCATCAAACGGAAAGATCGAGAATCAGAACTATGCGCAAAGCGGTGTGAAAGGGTATTTCTTCACACCGCTGAACAAAGATGTGGAGTTCCATGCCAGCGCAGGTTTTGACCAGGATAAATATTATCAGTACGGTTACGACAGAACGAGATACAATTTTGCGAAAGACGATCTTTTAAGAAGGTACTCCACTTTCAGTGCAGAAGCCGGCGTGAGAAACCCCGTGCCTACGGAGTTCGGGCTTACCTATCATCCTCGACTCAATCTTTCCGTGTTCAATGACAACCTGAAAAATGGAGAGACCAATGCCGTGTTGAACCTGCCGCTGGAAAAATTCATTGGCAAGTCGTTTGGCATTAAACTGGGCATGGTGGCCGACCTGACAAGATATACGCCATCCGGTAAAGACGCGATCAATAACAACCTGTTCACCACGCCGGTTGCAGTTACTTTCCGGACGCCCAATCTTAAGTTCATTGCTGGTATAACACCATCATGGGATAATGGCGCATTCAAATTATTGCCCAACATCCTGGTGGACCTTCCTGTTGTAGGTGAAAAATGGATCATACAGGCAGGCTGGCTCAGCTATTTTAATAAAGGAAACTACCAGCGGTTTGCATCCATTAATCCTTACATGGCGCCACCGGTGGAGCTGAAAAACAACCGTATGATCGAACGCTATGTAGGATTCAAAGGAACCGTACTGAACCATTTTTCCTACAGTGCAAAAGCGGGTTATGCCGAATTCAGGAGAGTGCCATTGTTTGTTAATGATACAGCCAGCGGAAAATCTTTCAATATCATTTTTGAGGAAGAGCTTAAGGCCATCCAATTGCAGGGTGAGTTCGGGATCGTTGAAGCGGAAAAATTCTCTCTGGCAGCAAAATTCAATTATTACAAGTTCAATGCCCAGGAAACCGAGGATAGGGCCTGGGGACTTATCCCCCTGGAATTATCAGCTAACCTGAGGTGGCAGGTATTGAAGGACCTCTGGCTGACCAGTGATTTCTTCATCTGGGACGGGGCGCTTTACACCAATAAAAAGGGCAATGAAGGAAGATCCCCGGGCGCACTGGACCTCAATGCAGGGCTGGAATTCAGAGTGCTGAAGAATGTATTTCTCTGGACGCAGTTCAATAATATCTTCAATTCCAGCTACCAGCGATGGAATCAGTACGATAATTTTGGTTTCAATATGCTCATCGGAGGTATATACAGGTTCAATCAATAATAACCGATTCTTTATATTTGTGCATGACGAGTACAGCGGATACAGCTGAATTGTTGCGGCTATATTTTATCCAGCAACGAACTGTCAATCTTCCGGGAATCGGAAGTTTTGAACTGGACCGGATACCTGCACAGGTTGACCAGGTTAGCGGGGCTATTAAAGCGCCATCCTATACCATACGATACGATTCCATGCATGATATCCCGTCGAAGGAGATGTTTGCTTATATCTCAAGAAAAAGGAATATTTCTGAATGGGAGGCAATAGGGGTGGTGAATAATTTTTCCATGAACCTGAAAGACCAGTTGAAAAAAGGGCAACGGTTTGAATGGGAAGGCATTGGCAGCCTGGAAAACAGTTCATCTGGTCAGTTGATCTTCGACCCTGTCAACAACAGGTATGATTTTCTCCCTGATCTTAATGCTTTGTCAACACAGTCTATGTCAGGTGAAGCGGTCAGCACCGGGGATCATCATGGTGCCATCACCTGGAACGATGAGCTGGTTACGGTAGAAGCCAGAACAAGCTGGTGGGTAGCTGCAGCTGTGATTGCAGCGGTGGCATTAGTAATGATATTTTTCAACCTGATCCGGAACGAATATAAACTGTCAGGCGCCAGGGACACTAACATTGTTCCTTCAACTGCACCTGCACAATTCGAATCCAAACCTGCCAATTGAACATGATCCATTACGAGCAGTGCCCGCTGTGCAGCAGCAGAAATTTGAAGTTTATCTTTAACGTGAAGGACCATACAGTCAGTGGCAGGGAGTTTGCCATTTGGGAATGCGCAGACTGTACATTGAGATTCACGCAGGATATACCAGGGCCGGAGGATATCGGAGCTTTTTATCGTTCTGAAGAATATATTTCGCATACAGAGACTAATAAGGGCTTCATCAACAGGGCTTACCTGGCGGTAAGGAAATTCACATTGCAGCAGAAGAAAAATCTTATTTCAGCTAAAACCGGGTTGCAGAATGGGAAGATCCTGGATATTGGATGCGGTACAGGAGCTTTCCTGGAAGTAATGCAGTCTGCGGGATGGACGGTGCAGGGTCTTGAACCCGATGAGGGCGCAAGTCTGATCGCGCGCCAAAGGGGAGTACCGGTTAAGCCATCAGCAGAACTATTTGAGATCAACGGCACCTATGATGCCATCACTATGTGGCATGTTCTTGAGCATGTACATGACCTGCATGCATACCTGGAGAAAATGACAGCTTTGC
>JAHEFC010000384.1 GCA_024640385.1 Sphingobacteriales bacterium | reverse complement strand
GCCTGAATAGGTACAGGAGATCAGGTAATTCCCCATACTGACATTTTCAAAACGGAAAGCACCCGATTCATTGGTTAGTTTGCCCAGCACCAATACAGAGTCAGCAGAACGTAACAAGAGCACATTGGCATTTACAACCGGCTTTCCAGATGTATCTACCACATTTCCCAGTAAAACGGTTTGCGCGTTTGACGGGGATGAACAAAAAAGAAGCGTTAGGGCAAAGACCAACAGTATAAGTGTATTCATAATTGTTCCTGACAGAGCTTTCTTCACGATATTCACTATTAATATCTAACCAAGCTAATTGGACAAGAGCAAACAAACCAGCATGAATTAGCTAATCACGTTGTAGCCTGATAACCTGTCGGATTCGGAGTGGGAATGGACGGTGTACTTGCCCGACATGGAGGCGAACTGGCCAAAAAAGAAAATGATGCTACGGGATAGCATCATCTCTTTACTCTGTACTTGTGTTTAGGGAGATGTCTCTCAGGGTTAGCCTGTTGTAGGAATGAAGCTACAGAAATTGTTCCTCGCTCGTCAATGAGAGTTAGCCAATGGCTGGTTCGGGCTGATAATCGGGGGGAATGGGGGAGTGAATTGCAATTAGTCTTTTCCAGGAAGAAGTTTCCGGAGCAGGAATTCCTTTTTACTTCGGGAAACATCTACGGTTGTACCATCACTCATCAACAGGTACCCGCCCTCTCCCTTCACGTATTTTTCAATCTCATTCAGGTTAACCATATAAGAATGATGAACCCGGGCAAAGGAATGGTCTTCCAGCATTTCTTCTATATCCTTTAGCGTGCGGGAGACAATAAGCCGATGGTTGTCTTTCAGGCGAAGTATGGTATAGTTGCTATCGGATTCACAACTGATGATCGAATCTATCGGCACCATCTGCAAGCCTTCCATGGTTGGCATGGCCAGTTTGTTGATCGCCTTGGTCGGTGTTTTCAGCTTCTGCATGAGGATCTCCATCTGCTGGGCCATAGGCCTGCCTGTACGTTTGATCACTTTCTGAACAGCTCTCTGCAATTCTTCCCGATCAATGGGTTTCAGAAGATAATCGATAGCGCTGAACCGTATCGCCTTTAACGCATACTGGTCATAACTGGTAGTGAAGATGAGCTCAAAGTTTATCTCATCCAAAGCTTCAAGCATTTCAAAGCCATTCATCTTAGGCATCTCAACATCGAGAAAAACAAGATCGGGTTTGATCTTTTTGATAGCTCCCAACCCTTCCATTCCATTACAGAACGTGCCTTCCAGTTTTACTTCCGGGCAATATTTTTCAAGCTGCAAAGCCAGCGCTTCGCTGGTATAGGATTCATCGTCTATTATGATCGCCCTGATACTCAATAGCTACATTTTACTGTTGACTGATTGTTCATACCTGATCCTCAAATTCACCCTTGTCCCACAGGCGTTACCATCTTCCTCATGCAGATCTTCGATATTATAGGATGTCTGCATACCATCATTCCTGTTGAAAAGGTCCAGGCGGTCTGAAGTGATCTTCAGGCCGAGTGATTTATCTTTCTCCACAGATTTACTTCTGATCTCTTCGGCCTTCTTCCTTCCGATACCATTATCAGTAATAGAACAATGTAAAACATTATCCTCCATATTCAAACTGATCTCCAACCTGCCGGCCCCTTCTTTCTGCATCAGGCCATGCCATATGGCATTTTCACAAAAAGGCTGAAGGATCAACGGAGGAATGAGCACATCACCCACATCGATCTTGTTCTTAAAACTGATGTGGTAGTCAAACCCCTCGTGGAAGCGCATTCTTTCCAGGTCAAGGTAAAGCCTCAGCATTTCCAGTTCGTCTTCCAGTGTGATCAATGGTTTCCTGGAATTGATCAGTACCATCCTGATCAGTCTTGAAAACCGGGTGAGATAATCTGACGCAGTTTCAGTCTCATTTTTAAGAATAAAGCGATTGATAGAACTCAGGCAATTGAAAATGAAATGGGGATTCATCTGGGTGCGCAGGGCCTGCATTTCAAGTTCCGTTGCCCGCTGCTGCAGATCAGCCTGTTTTTTATCATTTTCAAGTTGCCGCATTTTCAATTCTTCTTCAATGCGTTCTTTGGCAAGCCTGTCGTTCCGCCTTTTGAGTATGAGATTACGATAGACAAATACACCCGCAATTACAAAAGATAAGAAGACCATAAGTAGGAAGTACTTAATGGTGGCTTCCTGTTTGAGCTGCTGCTTGCTGATCTTTTCATTTTTTTGAAGCAGCTGGATCATAGCCTGTTTCTTATCATCTTCAGCTTTCTTTTTGTAATCATTCAATCTTAACAAAAGCTGCTTATTCTGAAGCGAGTCTTTCATCGCCATATATCTCTCAAGATTGTTATACGCATTTTCATTGTCGCCTAAAGCATGCTGGATCTTTGCCAGCTGCTGATAAGCCTGCATGATCAAGGGGCGCATTTCATATTTCCGTGCAGAATCCATCCCCTTCATGGCAAATTTCAATGCTTCCTGATATTCTTTATTCCCCAGGTATGCTTCGCCAAGGGCCACTAACGGAATTGCCAGGCCTGCCCAGTTCTTGTATAACATAAATGTATCTATACTGCTTTTGAACAATGGAATGGCCTTCTCATATTGGCCTGTTTTCATATAAATACGTGCGAGCACATTATTACCCCAGGCCTTATGGCCGCCGGCAGATCCTGCCCATCCAGGATTGTTCCTCCATTTCTTCCAGTAGATCATAGCGGAATCTGTCTGCCCCATACTGCTGTACAAGTCCGCGATCTGACCATCCATTTTCCAACCTGTTTTGTGTTCACGCTCATAGTCATTACTCTCCTTGAGATAAGCCATAGATGTTTCATTGTCGCCCGCAGCGGAGTATAGTTCAGCCATACCAGACAAAGCGAATTGCACAAGGAAATCACCCCAGCCAATAGTCCTGGTTCTTTTGACTTTAGAAAGACGAAGCGCCCTGTCGCAGTAGTCAAATCCCTCTTCATATTTCCCCTTACTCAGAAATCCTGAGCATATCCAATTGGTCACTTCAGCCTCACCCTGGTAGTCTCCCGCCAATTGATAAAAATGGAGAATTCGCATACTCATATCTTCAACGCCGGAACTCTTCTCCCGACCAAGCAATTCACCCCACATAGACAACAGATCTGCATATAACCCGGGTTGCTTGACTGAGTCTACAAGTTTAGTCACCTGTTCCAGGTTGATCCTTGCTTTTGCAAGATCTTTTTTGTCGAAAATATCCACGCCAGTTTCAAAAAGCACTCCGGAAACAAAACCTTTGTTGTATCTGATCTTTCCCGATTCTTTTTTGACCATTGAAATGTAATATGCGAGAGAGTCTGTCTTCCTGTCATAGAAAAAATATTCTCTCGCTATATCCACCAGGCAATTGACTCGTGCGGTGTCTTTTAAAGAAGGGAGTTTTTTCTTCAGCCCTACAATGGTCAAACTGTCAACATTCTGTGACCAGGCAGCATTTCCAAGTAGTAATAATAAGCTGAGGAAGACCGGTATTTTTTTCATGTTTCTGTCCGGAGCCGGGATTGTACTTATAAGTTAAGCATTAGATCGGCTACCGGGCATGAAACTAATGTAGAGAGTGGCTGATGTAAAGCCAGTTTGAGCAACCTGCGGAATCTGCTGATATCTTACGGCACCCAATGATCACTTAAGATAAGTGTTGAACCACGTAACAATAGCGGGGATATCTTCTTCCATATCATTGTGTCCCCTCCCTTTTTGTACAATTAATTGAGAAGGAAGGTTCTGCTGTTTCATCTTTGCAATGAAGCGCTCCGACTGCCAGAAAGGAACAATTTTATCAGTGTCGCCATGTATGATCAACACCGGGGGGTCATCACTTGTAATGGTATTATATGGCGATATTTCTTTTATTACCCTGTTGATCCCTGTTGTGTCTTTAATATGGACATAACTAAAACTAGCAGTGTCCCAGGTATTGAAATCAAAAGCCGGAGCAGTTTGCTTATACATCTGCAACATGCCATTATACATCACATTATCTCCATCAAACCGGTAATTCATGAAGTCGGATGGCGGGGCCAGGCAAACAACCGCATTCACTTTACTGGATTGACGCCCCACCATATCTTCCGCAGTCGGATCTCCTT
>JAHEFC010000383.1 GCA_024640385.1 Sphingobacteriales bacterium | reverse complement strand
TTAATGGAGAAAGAGGTGGTGAGTGCCGAGAAAGTGCTGCATAGCGGCGCCAAACCATTCACAGCCATCATTGGCGGAGCTAAAGTGTCTGACAAGATCCTGATCATCGAAAACCTGCTGGAAAAAGCAACCGACATTATCATCGGCGGCGGCATGGCTTATACTTTCATGAAGGCCCAGGGCGGTCATATAGGGAATTCACTTTGTGAAGAAGACAGGCTGGACGTGGCCAAAGACCTGCTGAAAAAAGCAGAAGAGAAAGGCGTCAACATTCATCTTCCATCAGATTCAGTGATAGCAGACAAGTTCGACGCCAACGCCCAGGTATCCGTTGCGCCCAGTAATAATATCCCCGCAGGTTGGATGGGACTGGATATTGCTGAGCATGCATGCAACCAATTTGCCAACGTTATACATCAATCGAAAGTGATACTTTGGAACGGACCTATGGGCGTATTTGAAATGGAGAAATTCCAGCACGGAACAAAATGCATGGCGCAGGCGGTTGCCGATGCTACGGCTAAAGGCGCTTTCAGCCTGGTTGGCGGCGGCGACAGTGTGGCAGCAGTGAATCAATTCGGGTTTGCCGACAAGGTAAGCTTCGTGTCGACTGGTGGCGGGGCCATGCTGGAATATTTTGAGGGTAAGGTTTTACCAGGTATTGCAGCAATAAAACAATGAAACATCACCACCATTCCACATTCTCAAATTCTCACATTATAAATCTATCTTCAAAGACTTAAATCAAGTTGTCATGAAAAATATCGGAGTTATCGTTGTTATTGTGGCCTTATTACTTCTCGGTGGCTGCGGCTGCAGCGGATACAACAATATGGTCAGCCAGGACCAGAATGTCAAAGGCAAATGGGGTAATGTGCAGAGTGAATATCAGAGGAGGTCAGACCTGATCCCTAACCTCGTGAATACTGTTAAAGGTGCAGCAGACTTTGAAAAGTCAACACTGGAGGCAGTAGTCAATGCCAGGGCCAAAGCAACTTCAATGACTGTTGATCCGGCAAATCTCACTCCTGAGAATATCGCCAAATTCCAGCAGGCGCAGGGAGAACTTTCCGGTGCATTAAGCAGGCTACTTGTTACCATTGAAAGATATCCAGACCTGAAGGCCAATCAGAATTTCCGTGATCTCCAGGCCCAGCTTGAAGGCACTGAAAACAGGATCAAAGTGGCGAGGAATGATTTTAATACTTCTGTGCAGACCTATAATACTACAGTGAAGTCTTTCCCCAATAACATATTTGCCAATATTTTCGGTTTTTCAGAGAAAGGTTATTTCGCAGCTGAACCAGGTGCAGAGAAGGCGCCCAGCGTGGATTTCTCAAAATAAAAAAAGGCAAATTGGGACTATTTTCATTTGGTCCGCCTAAGCACGATCTCTTCACTGAACTGGAGAAAAAGCAGATCGTTGATGCCATACGTGAGCAGGAAAAACGAACCAGCGGCGAGATACGTGTTTTTGTGGAGAAGAAATGCAGGTACGTTGATCCGGTAGAACGGGCCCGCGAAGTATTCATGGGTCTCGAAATGGAGCATACCGCCCATCGCAATGGCGTATTGATCTATATCGCCTATAAACATAAACAGCTGGCCATTTTCGGGGATGAAGGCATCCATCGTGCGCTTGGTGAAAAATTCTGGCATGCAGAAGTGGAAAAGATGCTGCAGGAGTTCAACGCAAACCATTTTGCAGATGGTGTGATCAAGATCGTTGGTGATGTAGGCTCCGCACTGATTCAGCATTTTCCTTACGACAGAACAGACAAGAATGAATTGCCCGATGACATCGTATTCGGTGATTAATGAAAAAACTACTATTACCCATATTCCTGTTCATTGCATTGTTTGCATCTGCGCAAATTGAAAAAGCAATACCGGAAGCGCCCAATCCCCCAAGGCTTGTGGTTGATCTGACTGGTACGCTCACCGCTGATCAGCAACAGGCTTTGGAGAAAAAGCTTATCGCATACGACGATACCACTTCCAACCAGATCGCAGTGGTGATCATTGCTTCCACTGGTGATTACGATATTTCTGATTTTGCTTTTGCACTCGGGCGTAAATGGGGGGTTGGAAACAAGGAAAAGAATAACGGTGTGGTTCTGCTCATTGCAAAGAACGACCGTAAGGTGTTCATCGCGCCGGGTTATGGGCTGGAAGGTGCCATTCCTGATATCACAGCAAAACAGATCGTGGAGAATATCATTGTCCCAAACTTTAAGGGCAATGATTTCTACCGGGGAATAGATGAAGGCACTGATGCACTGATCTCTGCAGCGCAGGGGGAATTTGTGGCTGAGCAGGGCTATGCCCAGCGCGGACAAAAAGGAAGGCCCTTTCCTTTAATAGGCATCATCATACTGATCGTTGTTTTGATCATCATCATGAAAAGCGGCGGTGGTGGCCGTGGCGGGTCATTCATGAGCCGCAGGGGATACAAGAATATTAACCGTCCTACTATTTTCTGGTTCCCTTCCGGTGGCGGAGGAGGTGGTGGGTTTGGCGGTGGAGGTGGTGGCGGATTTGGCGGATTCGGCGGCGGTAGTTTCGGCGGCGGCGGCGCAGGCGGCAGCTGGTAATTAAGGTTTTAACGATATACTATCCAAGATTTTGGATTAGCTTTGATACATGCGCACCCTGTTGCTCAGCTTGTTGATATTTTTAATTCCTGGTACCGTTATCTCCCAGCACTATCATTTCGTTTATATACAGGGTGATAACCAGCAGACCTTCTATCTTAAAAAATCAGGCGAGCTGATATCCTCATCTGCAACAGGTTTTGTTATCCTGCCCAAACTTCAGGCAGGCACCCACCAATTCATTGTCGGATTCCCTAAGAACCAGTGGCCGGAATATGAGTTCCAGGTGGAGATCAAATCGAGTGACAGGGGATTTACATTAAAGAATTTTAACGACAAAGGCTGGGGACTATTTGATCTGCAGTCATTGGAAGTGATCATGGGAAAGCGGATTGATCCACCAAAAGTTCAGGCCCTTCCTGAAACACCTAAAAGCAATGATCCATTTGCAGTGATACTTGCATCGGCAGTAGGGGATGAGGGAATCAGGGAAACAGCGCTGGTGGCCATGAAGTTTGATAAACCTGCACCAGTGGCTGTCAAAACACCACCGCCTGCCCCGGTAGCTAAAACTGAAACAGCGCCGCCAGGCAAACCGGTGCAGACTGAAACGGCAAAACTTCCAACTGTGGAGGAGCCAAAAAATGCAGTAAAAACTGTTGATGAACCTAAGACCATAGCACAGAATACCCCTCCTGCGAAAACAGCAACCCAGGGAGCGACGGTGAAGGAAGAGACAAAAGTTGTTGCACAGAATGAGCCGGCCAAAACGCCCGATTCCAAATCTGTTGCCGCGCCTCCTCCTGTAGTGAAAACAGAAGAGCCAGTGAAGAAAGAAGAAGTAAAACCTCCCCCTGTAGTGAAAACGGAAGAGCCTGTGAAGAAAGAGGAAGTAAAAGCTCCTCCTGCGTTTGAATCTGCCCCTGTGATCGCAACTATACCTGCTCAGAGCAAACCGGACAGTGTTACGGTAAAATCTGAAAGCAAAACTGCAGACCCGAAAAATGTCTATCAGCTAAACAGGCAGATCAGGAAGATCAGCGAGATCAGGTCGTGGAAAACCACCGAACTTATTTTCATCGATACATACGGGAGCGTAACAGATACGATCACGGTGATCATTGATGACGTAGTGCAGGAAGAGCCGGGGCAGCAGGTGACTACAGCCAAAGCTCCGCCTTCAAACAGAACTGACTGCAAGGAGATGGCATCAGAAAAAGACATGCTCAATTTGCGCAAGAAAGTGCTCAGGCAAAAGACAGAAGAAGAGATGCTGGAACTCACCCTGAAAGATATTAAGAGCAAATGTTACAGTGTTGATATGTTGCAAAGCACTAGTTATGTATTTGTGTCTGATAAAATGCGGTACAGCTTATTTGAAGGAGCCTACGCATATATCTACGATCCTTCGTCCTATTCAAAGCTTGAGCGTTTGCTGAGCACCGAAGAATACATTAATCGCTTCAGGGATCTTATCAAATCAAAATAGATGGCCAGGTATTTTCTGGAGATGATGTACATGGGCGCCGGCTACAGCGGCTTCCAGGTGCAGGCAAATGCGGTT
>JAHEFC010000086.1 GCA_024640385.1 Sphingobacteriales bacterium | reverse complement strand
ATCATCAGCCAATTGTTGAAAGATGGTTTGATAGAAGCAGATGCGATCAACCAAATAGAATGCTTTGAAGCCGGTGTTCTGTTTTCCAGAACGGAAGGCGTTATTCCAGCACCTGAAGCAAATCACGGTATCGCGGAAGTGATCAGGCAGGCAAAGCAGGCAGATGAAGAGGGCGTTTCCAAAACCATCCTGTTCAATCTCTGTGGTCATGGGCATTTTGACCTGAGTTCTTATGAGCAGTATCTGTCCGGTAAACTCATCAACTATGAAGTGACCCAGGAGCAGATCAATGAATCGCTCGCGGAACTGGATACCCCATTGATCTAGTGTGTTAACCGGTTAATATGTTAGCCGGGTAGTGCAATAGATAAGTGAGTTAGATGCGTAGAAAATTTATAGAGGAGGTCTCATATATTGAGGCCTCCTCTTTATATTTAGTGATCATGATGGAAACCCTGGCAGTCTTTTCATTTTCCCAGTGGGCAATGATCGCCCTGGCCGCTTTTTTCATTGGCATGGGAAAAGCAGGACTGAAAGGGGTGGATATGCTGGCGATCATCATTATGGCCATCGTGTTTGGAGGGAAACTGTCTACCGGAATTGTACTCCCTCTTTTGTCAATGGCTGATATTGCTGCAGTGTCTTATTACAACCGTCACGCACAGTGGAAACATTTCTGGAAGCTGATCCCCTGGATGGGGATCGGGATACTCCTGGGTGTTTATTTCGGAAAAGATATGAACGAAGTGTTGTTCCGCCAGATCATGGTATTCACCATATTTGTTACGGTGGGTATTGTACTGTGGATGGAGTTCAAATCCATGATATTTGTTCCTGGCAATAAACTGTTTGCTGCTGGAACCGGCTTGGCAGCAGGCTTTACCACCATGATCGGCAATCTCGCCGGTGCATTTGCCAATCTCTATTTTCTCGCCATGAGGCTGCCAAAAAATGATTTTATAGGCACTACCGCCTGGATTTTTTTAGTCATCAATCTGTTTAAAATGCCATTCCAGATCTTTTACTGGAAGAACATCGATCTCAACACCTTCAAAACCGACCTGTTCCTGATCCCTGCACTGGCGCTGGGCTTCTGGCTTGGGATCCTGGCGGTTAAGAAAATCCAGGAAGGACAATACCGGAAACTGGTGTTATTGATGACCCTGATTGGGTCGGTATTTATGTTGTTTAAACGATAAGCCCTTTAAGCAGGTTGCAGGTAACAGGTTGCAGGTTGCAGAAAACCTAATGCCCGCAACCTGCAACCCGCAACCTGTTTAAAAATGGCGTTACTGACTTAATTCTGCTATTTTATTCGAGATATGATCCATGACTTCATGAAATTCCTGTGAAGGGCTGAAGTCGATCATCTTCAAGTCTTTTGCAACAACGCCTACATGCCCCGGTGGCATGTAGAAAACATCTCCTTTTGTAAGCTTCTCGGATGATCCATCATCATAAGTCATCAGGATCTCTCCTTCAACCACGTATCCCCAATGTGGACACTGGCAGCTGTTATTTTTCAGGCCTTGTAAGAATGGGCGAAAATCCGTACCGGCAGGTACTTCGTTAAATGCAACGGTCATTCCGCCATATCCTGGAAGGTTTCTCATGATCGTTCCGGGAGATTCCATCATGACGGGGATGTCTTCTTTTTTGATCTTCATGGCATTTGTTTTAATGGTTATCAAAAAAAGATATCAGGAACGGCTAGTAATTTTCATTAAGGAGTGCAGCTCTGCTACGGGGATAGCCTAAATTAAAATATAAGCATTTGAATTCCTATCTCTTTCCCCGGAATTTATGCTTTGGTTATTGCTGCTGATTCGCTTTAACTTTTGTACCTCCAAGGTCCCTACCTCCAAGGTCCCGACCTTGGAGGTAGGGACCTTGGAGGTACAAAAGTTAATGACTCAACGTAAACTGCGGCAAGGCAATGATCTTCCCGCCCTGCATGGCCGACTCGTGAGCAAGAATCCCTACGCAAGTGATATTTGCCGACTGTCGGGCATTTGGGAATGGTTCTCTTTTTTCTACCAGTGAAGAAAGAAATTCATGGACCAGGTGAGGGTGAGATCCGCCATGGCCAGCGCCCTGTATGAATGAAAGGTGCTGGTGTTCATCTGTATCGTATACGCCTTTGGTGGTGAACCGCTGAATTGGCTCAGGTAACAAATGCGCATAATCAGGGGAATGAACTTCTTCTGGAATTTCAGGCTCTGGTTTCTTGGCAGTATGCACCACCAGTGGCTGGCCTTCGATCAATGGCCACTCTACAGATTTTTTTGATCCGTATACTTCAAAGCTCTCGCGGTACTGACGGGCAGTATCAAACAAAGAACGAAATACATATGCACTCAGGTCAGAATTCCGGAATTTAATATGGGTGCTCTCAACAGCAAATGGGGAATTGTAATGCGGGATCAATTCTTCCCTGATTGTTCCAGAGCCAAAGCAGGAAACATATTCCGCCTCATCTTTTGTCAGTCCCAGTACAGGACCTACGCAATGGGTGGCATAGTGCATAGGAGGGAGGCCGGGCCAGTAATTCGGCCATCCATCCATATCCTGTTGGTGACTGGCCTTCAGGAACTGAACCTTGCCCAGTTCTCCTTTCTCATAAAGCTCTTTCATGAATAAGAACTCTCTGGCATATACAACGGTTTCCATCATCATGTAAGTAAGCCCTGTCTGGTTCACCAATTCAACGATCTGCCTGCATTCGTCCACGTTGGTAGCCATTGGAACAGTGCAGGCCACATGTTTCCCTGCTTTCAGCGCTTTGATGGATTGAACGGCATGGTCCGGTATGGGAGTATTGATATGAACTGCATCGATCGCAGGATCTTTAAGTAACTCATCGTAGTCAGTATATCTTTTTTCTATACTGAATTCATCGCCTATCTGGTCAAGCTTTTCCTTATTGCGCTGGCAGATGGCATACATGTTTGCATTGGGGTGTCGTTGGTATATAGGTATGAATTCTGCACCAAAACCCAAACCAACAATGGCGACATTGATCTTATTTCCCATGATGATAGATTTAAAAATTTATTCAGCCCATTTTTTCAGGAACTTCAATCCTTCTCTGGCAAAACCGTCCTGGCTTTCAGCCATGGGATGCCAGAAACATACTGCACCGGCAAGCTCCTGGTTTTCCGGAGTGAAACTCTCGATTGAAACAACTCCCTTGTAATCGATCAGTTCCAATCCCTTCCGGTAATCTTCCCATCTCGTTTGACCGGTACCGGGAGTACCGCGATAATTCTCAGATACCTGCATATGGATCAGCTTGTCACCGGCTTTTGTAATGGCCTGCACAATATCCCTTTCTTCAATGTTCATATGAAAACCATCGAGTACAATACCAGCCGCCGGATGATCCACTTCATTGATCAATCTCAATACATCGTCAATATTATTTACAAGATCGGATTCAAACCTGTTCAGCGGTTCAAGACCTATCATCAATCCTTTTGCAGACGCCATTTCACAAACCTTACGGATATTTTTCACTGCAAGTGCCCACTCTTTTTTTCTCTGTTCTGCAGGGACCATCCTTGCTTTGCCTACCGCAGAATACATGGGACCAGCGAGGAATCCCGCCCCCAGGGCATTGCAGATTTCAAAACACTGTTCTATGTAGTTAAAGCAGTTTTGGTGTACCGATTCATCTTCATGGGTAAGATCCCGTGAGGGTCCAAATGCCCCACAGATCACCACGTCCAGTTTATACCTGGCAAGACCGGCAGCAACACGTTTCACATCTATGATGGAAGGATCTTCCACAGCGATCTCTACCACATCAAAACCAATGGATGATATGTTCGAAAAAATATCTTCAATTGAATCTGTATTGAACGGTGATGTCCACAGCCAGGTGCTTGCGCCAAATTTTACCTGCAGGTTCATAGCAGATCATTTTTTAATTCCACGGCTTTATATCCACCCTTGCTTCTGAAATAGAATATCAACAGCAGGTAACTGACCAGCATGATGACGGGAAAGATAACGATCTCCCTAAGCGCATCTTTTTTAGCGTCATCCCTAATAGCCGATACAGTGGACTTTTCCGCTTCGGATGCAGAGGCAAGTTTGTCCTGGTCAAGCGCACTATAATCCCCGAATACACTGGTTTTATTGATGGTGACATAAGAACTGTGTATGCTGGTATTATTTGCCTGGTCATAGGCGAGGATATTTGCATCCACAGATTTATCCTGGATAAATCCCAATATCCCGGCACCTATCACACCTGCTGCGATCATGCCAAGCCCGCCCGTGATATTTAAAGTAAGTGCACCACCCCTGGGAAATCTCTCTGCCACCACACCCAGCATGGTGGGCCAGAAAAAGGTTTTACCAAGACCATACACGGTTGCTGCCACCAGGATCATGGTGCCATTGGACATCGACAACATATAGAGCCCTGCAGCAGCAATGGATGAACAGATGGCCAGTAGCCCCAGCGGAGAAACTTTGTGAATAATAGGGCCGGCAAAGAACCGAAGCACAAACATGATGGCAGAAGTATACACCAATACCCAACCCGCCTGCATGCCGAGTTTGCTCATGGCAGGCGTCATCAGGTCTGTGATCCTGCTGTCTGTTCCTAATTCTGTGGTAGCCAGCGGTATCATGATGAGTAAGAGAATAATGAAGAGCGGTTGCCCCAGGCTTTTGGTGTACCATCCAAACCAGGCCGTGATCACCAGTATCAGAATAACATTAAAACTGGTTGACCAGCTGAATACTGCCCCCAGCTGAAAGATGATCAGGGAAACAATGATCAATGCTCCTATGGCCCCAACTTCCTGCAACATTTCTTTATACGAAACCCCTGCCTTGACCCTTTCATTGACCGGGAATTTCCGGAAGAACATCATCATCCCATAAGCCAGTGTAGGCAGGAGGATCAGAGCGATCTTGAACTTCCAGCTGGTTTCTTCGCCCATCAATAGGGCAATGATCCCGCCCAATACCAGGCCTCCGGGCCAACCTGCATGCAGGATGTTCAGCCATTTTGTTTTTTCCTTCGGGAACATAGTGGCTACAACGGGATTTACTACCGCTTCAACGGTACCATTCCCTAATGCCACAATAAAAGTTCCCAGGTAAAGCATCCAATATCCTGTAGCGAAAATTGTAAGGGCGGCGGAAGTGATGTGGCATAAAAAAGCAAAAACCATCGCCGTTTTATAGCCGATCTTATCAATCACCAGGCTGAACAATACGATGCTGATCGCAAATGGCCAGAGTCCAACGCCAGCTATTTCACCTAATTGTGTTTGGGTAAGATTGAATTCCCGGCCCCATTGCGGAAGTATGATGGCCCTTAAAATAAAACCAAACGAAGTAGTTACCAATGCCACAAAGCAGGCATAGAATAACTTCATATCGGGTTTGTCAGTTTGTTCTTGTGTTTGGTTATATGGCATGCGATATGTTTATCAGTTTATTTGGTCACCCTTAAGATTCCGTTCATGATCCTCCAATGCCCGGGAAATGTACACAGGTAAGGATAGTCACCGGGAACATCCGGAAGTTTGATCGTAAGCGTGTATTTCCCTCCGGGATTGAGTAACGGTGTTGCTTTTAATATTTCAGGCATCTTGGGCACATAGTTCATTTTAACTCCATTAGGATCCTGCGCGAGTTTGTCCGCTGCAGCGCCCACTTTGTCCAGCGTGCCGGGTTTGACCAACAAAAGATTGTGTTGCATGAGATCCGGGTTCTCAAACTGGATCTGGATGGTTGTACCCGCCTTTGCAGTGATCAGTTGCTTGTCGTATTTCATCACATCTTTAACCACTTTAAGTACGATCACCTTGTCCACCTTGCCGGTTGGAGGAGGCGTTGCTGATTTCTGTGCTTCCAGTGTTTCGAGCTTGTTATTGTTTATGCCGGTCCTCAGCACAAATACTGAATCGGGATAATTACCAAGTCTATCTGTACCTTTTCGGTTATCCAGACCCACTCTTAATCCCAGATCCAATTCTTTTTTGAAAAGGCCAGATGTTCTTGTACTGGCAACTTCCTTATTGTCCACAAAGAGTTTGGCAGTGCCATCTTTCATCAGGCCTGCCTTATAACTGAATTTAGCAGGTAATTCTTTGGGTGAAGTGGTAGACGCGGATTTCCCGCCCTGGTTCACGATGAAATGAAGTTTGTTGTCCAACAGGTATAATGCATATCCCTCACGGGCATTTCCCTGTGTTGCGATCATTCCGGAACTTACAGTAGCAGGCCTGTCTATTTCTCCAGACAGCAAGAATTCTTTATTTGCCAGTTCAGGAGACAGGAGCTCTTCGTCTGGCCGCCCTGAAGATCTTCTTAAACTGATAGTATTCAGCCTCGAACCAAATGCAAGCCGTTGCGCCATGGACGCTTCAACCAGCGCAGGATTTTCGTTCAGGCCTTTTTTTCTGAATGCCGCCCTGAATGTTTCTTCATTCAATTTTCCTGCAATGGTCAGTGCATGTTTCAGCCATTCATCATTTACATTTTCCTGTTTTTCTGCCATAGACAATAACACGTTTCCGATCTCATCAGATGGCTTCATGTCAGTAGTGGCAAGTACAGCAGCAAGACGAACCCTCAAGTCCTTATCTTCAAAAACTTTTGCTTTCTGCATGGCCTGGAATGTTGCATTGTTCCGGGGAAGCACTTCGATCGCCGCTTTTCTCACACCTGCCGCCGGATGCTCCAGGGCCATGGTGGCAACATCCAGGGCTTCCTTGTTGGCTCCATCAAGAGCTTTCAAACCATGCATGGTCCAAAGTGCATGAATAGCTGGCGCATTGATACCTATTTGGTCTACAGACCTGTTCTGCACGATCTTGTACAATGCCGGCAATACAGAACGGTCATCATTTTCAACCAATAAACGCTGTGCTGTTGTTCTCCAGAACAAGTTTTCATTAGAGAGCGCCCTGATCAGCCCCTCCGTATCGTTTTTGCTTAAAGACAGACTGTTTTTCTGATCATTGTTCTTGTAGGTAATACGATAGATCCTGCCCCGTTCATGGTCCCTTAATGGATTGATATAGGCATTTCCTTTCCCGTTTTCAGCCTGCAGACCCGCGCTGGCAATACTTGGAGTAGGGTTGTGCTGGATAATGAAATCGTACCAGTCCGTGATCCATAAGGCACCATCAGGCCCTACTTCTGCCTGTATGGGTCCGGCCCATTCATCGGCACTAGCCAGCATATTCCAGCCATCACCATCTTCTACGAAGCCTGCACCCTGTTGTTTCAAATTAACCCGATGTACCAGGCGCCCTGTAGGTTCAGTAACAAAGGCAACGCGGTTCCAGTATTCTTTAGGAAAATTTCTTGCGGTATACAGGCTATGGCCTGCTGCCGCAGTGAATCCGCCAAACACATCCACCTGGCGGAGATTTTTTGTGGCCACATGCATGTAGTAATGCGCGTCGATCTTTTTTACACCGGTTTCATTGAGCTTAACCTTATCGAAATATCTTTTCGGCAGTCCGAAAAAGGCAGTATGTGTATTATTTGCGGTAGATATAAATACATCAAACTCTTCTGAAAATCCAAGCCCCCAGGTGTTATTGCTTGTTGTAGAAAGATATTCCAGTTTGCTGCCATCGGCAGTGAACCGGTATACGCCCTGTGAGAACTTAAGGGAATCGTTGCCAACTTTTCCATAGAATCCCGAATAACCCACTACACCCCAGAGCATATTATCAATACCATACCTGAGGTTGGATGCCTGTGCATGCGTATCCCATTTGCCCCAGCCTTTCAAAAGGTCCTGCCTGACATCCGCCTTGTCATCTCCGTTGGTATCTTTCAGGAAGATGAAAGATGGCGCACAACTCACCATGATGCCGCCATTAATGAATGTAAAGCTGGTGGGGATATTCAGCTTGTCAGCAAATATGGTGAACTTATCAGCCTTGCCATCCCCATTGGTATCTTCCAGGATCTTGATGCGGTCGTCGCCAATATCATCGTCTTTCAGTTCATTGGGATAGTCCACGGTTTCAATTACCCATAATCGTCCCCTTTCATCCCAGTTCATATAGATCGGATTTACTACGTCGGGTTCTGCCGCAAACAATTTCAATTCAAAACCAACCGGTACCTGCATAAGCGACATAGATTGCTCTGGTGTAAGCGATTCCTGGACCTTAGGTGCAGGATCCCTTTTTTCATAGTTGGGAACCGGGCCATCAAAATATTTTGGTTCAGCGATCTTATATGCGGCCAATGCGTTCCTTGCCTCATCACCTACTGCCCAGAGTATTCCATTCTTCACCAGGTCCAGGAAGCCCTGATTCAAGAATGTATTTTCATCGTGCCCATAGGCCGTGTAAAATACCCGCCCTTTGCCATAATCCCGCACCCAGGTATAGGGTTCTTTCCGGTCTCCTTCCATCCTCACAGAAAGTACCTTGATCTCTTTACTCAGTTTATCATGTACATAGGTTTCATCTTTTGTGGTAAATGCAGGGATGCCCTGCATCACCGGATGCCCGGGCTCTGTGATCACTGCTTTAAAAGAATCGTATTGATGGGTTGAAAATTGTCCCCCGATCATTTCCACCACTTCCGGAGAATTGCGAAAGCACCAGGACGCACAGTGAAGAGGAATGAATCCTTTACCACCTCTTACAAAATCCAGCAACGCTTTTTCCTGGCTGGCGCTGATGGAATCATAGTTTGCATACAGGACAAGACCGTCGTATTGCTTGAGCTGCTCTTCATTCAATATACCGGGATCAGTACTGTAAGAGATGTTCACTCCAGCCTTGAAATACTCTTTTTCCAAAATGGAAGCGAGTTTATCAGAATCATGATGCTTGCTATTATGGCCGAGGAACAGGATCTCCAGCCTGCGCGGAGTTTCTTTATACCTGCGGGCCGAAGCTCCCATGAACAGGGATATGAACAGCGAAAAGCAAAACAGGATGAGGGATCTCTGGTACATAGCAGTCGGTTGTTGGTTATGGTCACACTAAATCTCCTGAAAATAATCTTAGAACCCTTGGCGGATTTTATCCAATTCTTACTGTATTTTGTCCTGCTGACTGTATTTAGGCTAATCCAAAGGATAATTTAATCATACTTGAAAGCGGCTATACATAAATCTGAGATACCTCAGGACCGGATATTTGTAGTTCGTCACCTGGAGGAGAAATACTTTGATCCGCAGTGGCATGCCCATTCCGAGTATCAGTTGTTTGTTGTATTGAAAGGGACCGGCACAAGATTCATCGGAGACAGTATCAAAGCTTTTGGCCCTGGTGAACTGATCATGACCGGCCCGCATCTGCCTCATCTCTGGAGATCGGATGATGTTTATTTTGAAAGGGGTAGCAGGCTTAACACTGAAGGGGTCGTGATCTACTTCAATGAGAATTTTCTTGGAGAACATTTTTTAGAGAAAGAAGAAACCGTATTGCTCAGGAAATTATTTACAAGATCTACACGGGGACTTGAATTTTATGGGAAGGAGAAGCAACATTTGATCAGTATGATGAAAGAGCTGACTGGTATGCACGGAACACAAAGTGTTATCCAGCTGTTGAACATCCTGGAATTACTGGCGCATTCGAAAAGTTATCATTTCCTCTCGTCCAAAGCATACGAGAACGAGTTCAATCAGAGCGAGACGGACCGGCTGAACATCGTTTATGCATATGTGATGAAGCATTTCCGGCAGAAGATACAATTGGAAGAGTTGTCGAAACTTCTGCACATGACTCCCACGTCTTTCAGCCGGTATTTCTCCAGGAAAAACAACATGCCTTTCTCCAAATTCGTTTCCGAATTAAGGATAAGGCATGCCTGCAAACTGTTGACGGAAACTGAGCTATCCGTGGAACAGATCTGTTATGAATGCGGTTTCAATACGGTCTCTAATTTTAACCGGCAGTTCCTGGCACTGATGCGGAAGAAACCTACGCAGTATAAGAAAGAGTTCATGAGCATTTGATCATGATATCACAACTGAATTATTGCTGCAACTTCAGGTCCCGTACGTGCTTACCGATCTCTTTGCCAAATACCAGCACTGAAAGACGCCCGTGCGATCTACCTGCCTGTTTACAAATTTTTCAGTTTTGTGATCACCCATTTATTGATCGCTGCTCTTTGTTCGGGATATAGCCAGTGTCCGGTATCCAAAAATATATCTGCTTTTTTGGGCGCAGTCATGGAATTGTAGGCAGCATAAAATGAAGTAGGCGGGCAGGTTTCATCATTGAACCCCCAACTGAAATGAGATTCTGCTTTGACGCCTTTTGCAAAATTCACCACATCATAATAAGCAAGGGTATTGATGATCTTTTCATCTGAATTCCATTGTTTGTTTGCTTCACTCAACATATGAGGCCAGCCACCGGCTCTTCCTTTTGTGTATCCTGTCAGGTCGCAAAGAGCGGGATATTGTGCCGCCATATATTTCACTCTCTTATCGAGTGAAGCAGTTATGATACTGAGCGCACCTCCCTGGCTGCCACCCATTACTGCAAGAGTTTGCCCGTCAAATTCCGGCAGGCTGAATATCATGTCAACTGCCCTGATGCAATTGGTATACACCCGTTTGTAATAATACCTGTCGCGGTCATTCATGTTGTAGTAAAAATATCCGGCTAATGCGCCGGAAGAGAGATTGTTGTATACTGCAGGATCAAGATTTACGGGTATGCCATGAATGCCGATGGTAAGAACAATGATCTCCTTGTCGGCGATCTCCAGGTCCGGACCATAAGGACGTATGCCTGCACCCGGTACCTGCAGCACTGCCGGATATCTCCCGGGCTTTTTTGGTACACATAGGATCCCATAAATTCTTGACGCAGCATATCCCTGGAAATTGACATGGTAAACATCAGTTATGGCGGAGGACCGCTCGGGCATCAGGGTCATTTTTGCATCAATGGGAAGTTTGGCCAGCTCATCTGCTGCGCCTTTCCAGAATGCATCAAAATCCGAAGGCATGGATACCGTTGGCTGTATCCTGCCTGGTTCATAGCCTGCAGTAGCCAGGTTTCGGTATTGTTTCCCTTCAAAACTTGTTGTGACCACACAGCGCAGAAATCCAGGTTCCTTCAGGGATACTGCTCCCGTAACAAATTTGCCATCCTTGAGAACTGCACTGTCCAATCTGATGGGTTTCATTCTTTCAGGGCCTATCTGGTAAACGATCTTGGCATCTTTCATCGGTACGTTGAAATTGAATACCTGTATAGTGAAAGTTGCCGGTTCGCCGATCTTGTACTCCCAGTTTAAATGATCCGGAGTGACCACGATCTCCACCTGTTGGTGTACTGGCTGGGCAAAACTGATACCGATAGAAACGAATAACAGGAGGGTGAGGAATGATCTTCTGCAAATCATGTCAGCTGTTTTAAATGAGGTATAAACTAATGAATATGTTCCTAAGATAAATATAGCCTTATTACAAATAAAATGGGACCGCTGGTAAACGGCCCCATGACTCTAACTGAAACTGTATGTCTACCTTTTTTATTCTATGAGATCAAGTTTAGCATCAAAACGATATTTCTTTCCCCCAGTTAGCGCTATGCTCTTTTCGATCGCAGCATAACGAAACCTGTACGTGCCAGAAAGGGCAGGGATCACCGACACCGATTGCAGCTTATTTCCCTTCCATTCCATATCAATTTCCAGATCTCCCCGTGCTTTTAATCCTCGGACTTCTCCTGATGGCCAGTTCTTAGGAAGTGCTGGTAAAAAATGGATGATACCGGTATGGCTCTGCAGCAGCAGCTCTGCTATCCCAGACGTATAACCGAAATTGGCATCTATCTGGAATGGCGGGTATGAGCTGAACAGGTTCTTGTTGATCCCTCCGTCTGATTCGCTTTGGCCGCCGGGTTTTGCAGCTCTGAGTGATGTTCTGATCTCATTGTAGGCCTTATCAGGCTGAAACAATCTCGCCCAGATATTGATCTTCCAT
>JAHEFC010000382.1 GCA_024640385.1 Sphingobacteriales bacterium | reverse complement strand
TGTGCTACTGATGCCAAACTGAACTGCCCTGTCAGCAAATTGCTGAACGCAGAGATCAGTATGAATGCCCAGTTGGCTTAAGAAATATCTGACAAGAAAAAATCCGGACCCTTTAAAAAGAATCCGGATTTTTTTTGCTGCACCTCCCATGAATCAACCCAATTTAAAAGACAGTACCTGAAACTATAGCAGGCTCAAATTAACCCGATTATCATCCATGCGAATACCACAATAATGAATGACCAAACTAAATTGATACTGGTTAAATTGATCCATACCCTGATCTGGATATTTTTCAATATTGTCATATTCTATATGCTCTATGCAGTTATTGTGAACAAAATTGATACCTGGCTGTGGATAGGATTTGGCCTCGTGGCATTAGAGGGTCTGACGCTTCTGTTGTTCAAATTCTATTGCCCGCTGACTGTGGTTGCCAGAAAGTACTCAGATTCGCAAAAAGATAATTTTGACATCTATCTCCCGAATTGGTTGGCAAAATACACCAAGCTGATCTATACTTCTATTATGGGCATTATTTCAATCCTAACCCTATTCAGACTATTTCAATAATGCCGGCCGGCTGAAACAGTCCCAAAAATAAATAAGGCTTGCATATGATCAGGGGCTGCCTTATATTGACCACATACTCTCATCAGTATTTTGGGTGCAGTTTAAGAACCGGAATCTGGAAAAAAGAATGAGGCAGTTGTTACCAATATATTTTAAGACAATTCTATCTGGCTTAACCATTCTATTTCTTTCATGCCATCAATCAAAATCTCAGGATAAAATGGCTATCATACCAACCTATGAAGAGCATTTCATACAAGTGAAGGGTACCATCATCCATTACCTGGATTGGGGAGGCCCGGGAGAACCTCTTATCCTGATTCACGGCTTAGGCGACTCCCCATACATTTTCCTGGACCTTGCCGCTTCCCTAAAAAACAAATACAGGATCATTGCCTATTCAAGACGCGGGCACTGCAAATCGAAAACAACTGATCCGCTTTTCGATAACGATGCACTTGTTTCAGATCTGAAAAATTTGTTGGATAGCCTGCATATCGGAAAGACAAATTTACTGGGTTGGTCGATGGGTGGCAACGAGATCACGGAGTTTGCCATTCGTTATCCCGAAAGAACCAATAAACTGATCTATCTGGAAGCCGGCTATGACCTCTCCGACCAGTCTTTTAAAGATATAATAAAGGCGATTCCCAAATCACCTTTCCCGGATAGCCTGGAATTAAAGAATATCGACAGCTATAGAACCTGGTATCACCAGTTCTGGTTCGCTGATGTGGCCTGGAATCCAGCATTGGAGGCCAACCTGAAGGTAACTACCCAGATCAGAACTGATGGCAGCATCGGAATTATTCCCAATGACAGCATTACGGGGAAAATCATGGAATCAATGATGAAATATCATCGCGACTACAGGAAGATCCAGGCACCCGCACTGGCATTCTATACCAGGAGGTTCTTTGTCCCTCCTGTCAATGATAAAAAAACAGTATCTGCTTACGAAGAAATGGAGAGAAACATTATTGGTCCATGGCGACAGCGTAATATGACCCAGATCAGAACAGAATTAAAAAACATTACCATTAAAGAACTGCCAGCCGGCTCCCACACCTCACTCATTTTTCTGAGCAGGGACCTGATTGTTGAATCTATTATTTCTTTTCTGCCAAAAAAATGAAACTTAAATTACCCTGCCTCGTATTATCTCGCTGAACTCACTCCTAAATTAAGATCCAAATGAAACTTCAATTGATCAGCTTGTTTGCTTTTGTATTATTTGCATGCAATCAACACAATGGCGATGTTCAACGGCTGCAGAACCGCATTGACAGCCTGGAAATGAAACTGGCAGACGCCTACCAACCCGGTTTTGGCGAATTCATGAGCAGTATCCAGGTGCATCATAACAAGCTGTGGTTTGCCGGACAAAACCAAAACTGGAAACTTGCCGACTTTGAAATTCATGAGATCAAAGAATCCGTAGATGATATTATAAAGTATCAGAAAGAGAGAAGTGAAAGTCAGGAGGTGGACATGCTCTACCCGGTAATGGACAGCGTCGAGCATTCCATACAAAGTAAAAATATTGATCAATTCAAGAGCAATTACATTTTACTTACCAATACATGTAACAATTGCCATCATGCTACAAACTTTGAATTCAACGTGGTAAAAACTCCAGACTCCCCACCATTCAGCAACCAGGATTTCAAAATTAATTATTGAGGTTGTAGGCGCTAAATGCATAACTTAACCAGCTAAGCTTATTTAAGGCAATGAAAAGACTGTCGATATTTACTCTGTCCATTATCTGTTTTAGCTTATCGTACGGACAAACTTCCCCTACTAAAAATCTGCCATACGATCCGCATGATCTGTTCACCCAGGGATTCAACCCGTTGGCAGGTAATAATTTTCGCTCAGCCAACGGCTCGCCGGGGCCAATGTACTGGCAGAACAGTGCCAGCTATGTCATTCACGCCAGCTTAAGTGAAAAAGATACATCCATTACTGGTGACGTAACCATAACCTATACCAATAACAGTCCTGATAAACTGGATTATTTATGGCTGCAACTGGATCAGAATATTTTCGCTCCCTCGTCAAGATCAGTGGCAGCCTCTCCATATCCCGGCGACGCCTTTGGTGTAATCGGGAACAAAAACGGTGGCTATCGTATAACCAGTGTGACTATAACTCATCATGGGAAAAGCTACAACGTTCAACCCATTATTTCTGACACCAGGATGCAGCTCCGCCTGAACAGCCCTTTGGCTGCCAGGGGAGACCAGCTTAGTATCAAGCTAACTTACAGTTTTGTGATACCGGCCAATGGCGCAGGTCGTTTTGGAAGGCTATACACAAAGACCGGCATTGTATTCCAGGTAGCTCAATGGTTTCCCCGCATGTGCGTATATGACGATGTAGAGGGGTGGAATACGCTGCCATACCTGGGCCAGGGGGAATTCTACTGCGATTATGGTAATTACGAATACTTTATCACCGCCCCATCAGACATGATCATTTATGGATCTGGTGATCTTCAAAATGCGGCTGACGTATTAACCGCCGAACAGGTAAAAAGACTGGCAACAGCCGCAAACAGCGACAAAACTGTCACCATCATTGGAGCCGATGAAATAGGAAAACCAGCCACGCGACCTCTTTCCAAAGGCAATCAGACCTGGCATTTTAAGATGAAGAATGCAAGAGATGTTGCCTTTGCTGCCGGCAAGGGCTTGATATGGGATGCCGTAAAGATCAACCTTCCGTCTGGCCGTAAGGCCGTTGCCATGTCGGCATACCCCACCGAAAGCATCGGAGACACCGCATGGTCAAGATCAACGGAATACCTGAAACACAGTATTGAGATCTATTCAAAGAACTTTTTTGAATATCCCTGGAACAACGCGGTGAGCATTGGCGGAGCCATTGGTGGCATGGAGTATCCAGGAATGATCTTCAATGTATATACAGAAACTAAAGCCGGTCTGTGGTTTCTGATCTCCCATGAAATTGGCCATAACTGGTACCCGATGATCGTGGGCAGCAATGAAAGAAAATACATGTGGCAGGATGAGGGATTCAATACGTACATCAACTACAGGGCCAACGAAATTTTCAATAAAGGGGAATATCATAACGATCCTGCCTTTTCCGAAAAAGGCTATTGGGCTTCGCTCGATTATAATTCCTTCATGCACGATAAGGATCCGTTAATGACCGTTTCGGATGCCATGGACATCGACCAGCATTTTCAATTCTATACCAAAACCGCCTATGGGCTCAATCTGCTCCGTAATGTAGTGGTGGGGAAAGAACGTTTCGATTATGCCTTCAGAAAGTACACTGAAGCATGGGCATTTAAACACCCTACGCCTTACGATTTTTTCCATAGTATGAACAACGGTACCGGGGAAGACCTGAACTGGTTCTGGAAAGAGTGGTTCTTCACAACATGGGAACTTGATCAGGCTGTAGTGGCCGTTAATTACATTGATAACGATCCATCAAAAGGTGCCCTTATCAGTATTGAAAATAAAGGCCGGCTCATTTTACCGGTGATCGCAAAGGTGTTCCAGGAAAATGGACGATCCGAAACCGTTCAACTTCCGGTAGAGATCTGGCAACGCGGC
>JAHEFC010000381.1 GCA_024640385.1 Sphingobacteriales bacterium | reverse complement strand
GATGGATTCCCGCAAGGTAACTATAGCCCCAGCGTGATTGGAGGAAAAAACAAAAGAGTTGACGGACCAGGGGGGACAGTGGTATCTGAATACCGGTTCAACATACCCAGGTATGTCCAGGAGATCATGACAAGAAACAATGCGAATTACCCTATCTACCTTTATTCACCATATGTGATACGATATTCAAGTCCGCCCGTGTTTTCATACCTGAATCCAATGGCCGTTGGGCGAGTCAAGCTTGGTGGCGGGTCCAAAACCGGCCAGAAAATGGTACTTCGAATTATTTACTCAAAAATTTAAGCGGGATGCTATCTTTGCACCCGTAAAATTAAAACTTACTGAATTATGCCTTATCTCTTCACTTCGGAATCTGTATCCGAAGGTCATCCTGATAAGATCGCCGATCAGATATCAGACGCACTTATTGATAATTTCCTCGCATGGGATGCGAATTCCAAAGTTGCCTGTGAAACACTGGTAACAACAGGGCAGGTGGTACTTGCCGGTGAAGTGAAATCAAAGACCTATCTCGACGTTCAGAAAATTGCACGCGAGGTGATCGCCCGCATAGGATATACCAAGAGCGAATATATGTTCGAGGCGAATTCTTGCGGTATCATTTCTGCCATTCATGAACAGTCTCCCGATATCAACCAGGGTGTTGAAAGGAAGAAGAAAGAAGACCAGGGCGCCGGCGACCAGGGTATGATGTTCGGTTATGCAACCAACGAAACCGACAATTATATGCCTCTGGCGCTGGATCTTGCACACAAGATCCTCCAGGAACTGTCCCTGATCAGGAACGAGAAGAACTCAAAGATGTCTTATCTGCGTCCTGATGCAAAGAGCCAGGTGACCATTGAATATGATGACCACGACAGACCGGTAAGGATCGACACGATTGTGGTATCTACACAGCACGATGCATTTGATAAAGATGAAAAGATGCTTGCCAAGATCAGGAAAGACGTAATTGATATCGTTATTCCAAGGGTGAAGGCAAAGATCAAGAAATCAGTACAGAAACTGTTCAACGATAAGATCACCTATCACGTTAACCCGACAGGCAAATTTGTGATCGGCGGGCCACATGGAGATACAGGCCTTACAGGCCGTAAGATCATCGTTGATACCTATGGCGGTAAAGGTGCCCATGGCGGTGGTGCCTTCAGCGGCAAAGACCCTTCCAAGGTTGACCGCAGTGCGGCCTATGCTGCCAGGCATATTGCCAAGAACCTGGTTGCAGCCGGCGTTTCGGATGAGATCCTGGTGCAGGTTTCCTATGCGATCGGCGTAGCCAAACCAATGAATATTTTTGTTGATACCTACGGTACTTCAAAAGTGGATATGACGGATGGACAAATCGCCAAGATCGTTGAAGATCTGTTCGATATGAGGCCTTATGCCATTGAAACCAGACTGAAACTCAGGAACCCTATCTACAGCGAAACGGCTGCTTATGGTCATATGGGACGTACGCCTGAAACTGTTGAAAAAGTATTCGAGAACGCAGAAGGCAAGAAGAAGAAAATGAAGGTAGAACTGTTCACCTGGGAAAAACTTGATTACGTGGACAAAGTGAAAAAAGCTTTCAAGCTGAAATAAGTCAAAGCCCCGTACCACGGGGCTTTTTCATTAGATTCAATTTTGTATTTATGCACAAGAATCCATGGCAGGTGATTTCATCAAAACTGGTCTATGATAATAAATGGATCAGTCTCACAGAATATGATGTGATTAATCCCGGGGGAGGGAAAGGCATCTATGGCAAGGTACATTTCAAGAACAGGGCGATCGGCATTGTAGTGCTTGATGACGATCTGAATACTTATCTTGTAGGGCAATACAGGTTCACACTGGATCAATATACCTGGGAGATCCCGGAAGGAGGGGGCAGTTTTGAAGAAGACCCCATCGAGACAGCAAAACGGGAATTACTGGAAGAAACCGGGATCAGGGCAGACCGATGGGAGAAGCTCCTGGATTTCCATCTTTCAAATTCTGTATCCGATGAATACGGACAGGTGTTCCTGGCCAGGGGCCTTCATTTTGGAGAGGCAGAACCTGAAGAGACAGAGTCCCTGGCGGTAAAAAAAATACCATTTGAAGAGGCATACCAAATGGTATTGAAAGGGGAGATAACTGACTCACTGGCGGTGGCAGGTATTCTGAGAACAAAATTATTATTACAGGAAAGCTCAATCATTTGAAGACCAGTTACAAAAATACATTCATCATCGGGCGACAGCCCGTGCTCGAGGCCTTACACGCAGGCAAACAGATCGACAGGATTTTCATCCAGAAAAATACCGGGGGTGATGTGATATACGAGATCAGGAAACTTGCCAATGATGCTGATATTCCGGTAAATGTTGTTCCTGTTGAGAAACTGAATAGTTTCACCAGGGCAAATCACCAGGGTATTGTTGCTATCGCCGGACTGATCAGTTATATGGATCTGCAACAGGTTATAGACCACGTGGTAAGTTCAGGGGAACTGCCATTGTTTGTGATGCTGGATGGCATCACAGATGTCAGGAATATAGGGGCCATTGCCAGGAGTGCTTTGTGTTGCGGGGCCCAGGCTATCATCATACCTGATAAAGGAGTGGGAGCCATCAATGAGGAGGCTATGAAATCTTCCGCAGGCGCTCTCAACAGCATTCATGTTTGCAGGGTGAACAGCCTGATCAAAGCGGTAGATACCATGCATCTAAATGGAATAAAAGTTTGTACGGCAGAAATGACATCCCAAAAAAAGCTGAATGATATCAACTGGCAGGAACCCTGTTGTGTCATAATGGGAAGTGAAGACAAGGGAATCCAGCCATTCCTGACCAAAGTTGCGGATGAAAGATTCACTATACCGATGTCTGGCAAGTTTGAATCGTTCAACGTCAGCGTAGCAGCAGGGATAATCTTATACGAAGCCTTAAGGCAAAGGGGTTTTCAGTGATTCCTGGCGTCTCATCTCTTTCATGATGATGGCTTCTTTGATAAATGCCGGCATTACTTTATTCAAACGTAACAACCACCGGTTTATCCTTCCCGGCACATATAATTTTTCTCTTCTGAATAAAGCATCCAGGCCTTGTTCAGCCACTTCATGTGGATCCATAACGGCTTTTCTACCCACCCCTTTGAGATTGGCGTGGATCTCTTTAAGTCTTTCATTGGAATTGACAGCGCCAGGGCAAAGGGTCGTTATACTTACCCCCTTGCCTTTCATTGTGAACTGAAGTGACCTGCTGAAGGAAATAAGGAAGGACTTGGTTGCCACATATACCTCTTTATGCGGCATATTGAAGAATGCCCCCATACTGGCCATGTTGAGGATATATGCTGATGGCAGCTGCTGCATATCGGGCATAAATAAACGACAAAGCGTAACCGGTACGATCGTGTTGAGCGTGATCTGCTTTTCGTAAAAAGCAGGATCATAGTTCGTGAAAGGTGCATTTGAACCGATGCCTGCATTGTTGATCAATACACTGACCTTGTATCCCTTTTCCCTGGTGCCTTGATAAAGGGCATGGCAGTTCTCCGTTTTGGTAAGGTCAGTTTCAACAGCGTCTACAAGCACACCGTATTTCTTCGCCAGCGCAGCAGCCTTGTTCAAAAGATCTTCTCCCGGGAGTGCTGCCATCACCAGGTTGTATTTTCTTTTTGCTAGGGCCTCTGCAAAAGCATAACCTATTCCCGAGCCGGAGCCTGTGATGATGGCAAAGTCACCCATTACATCCTGTTTTTCCTGATCCATTCAACTGTATGTTTTATTCCCTCATCAAGTGGCCTTATCTTGTAGCCTATCTCCCTGACGGCCTTACTGCTGTCAAGTTCCCAATGATAAACATAACGTTTCACCCAATCGGGAGTGATCATTGGGGCGTTTCCGGTCAGCGTTGACCATATCTTGAATACATGGCTCACGGCCGACATCATCGGAAGGGGAAGATTATAGAGCTTCTTGTTCACACCACTGTATTTACGTATAGCGGCTATCAGTTCATTGAAGCTGGCATTCTGGCCTCCGAAAATATAGCGTTCACCCATACCGCCTTTTTCCATGGCGCTGATATGGCCTTCCACTACATCGTCCACATGGCAGTAAGAGCCAATGTCTTCGCCATTAGCCGGGATCACGTGCCATTTCTTTTTCATATACAGCTCTAAGATCTTGGTC
>JAHEFC010000380.1 GCA_024640385.1 Sphingobacteriales bacterium | reverse complement strand
CGGGCTTTTCACTCGCCAATTTTGTGAAAGAGAACTTCGATGCCCCGGTTGCACCGCAGGTAAAATACATCCAGCAGGAGAAGGATGTGGCCATGCATATCAAAAACTTATGGAGTGTGCTGAAACGGGAGAAAGATGTAAAGAAAGAAGGCAGTTCGCTGATCCCATTGCCCTACCCTTATATAGTTCCCGGCGGTAGGTTCGGTGAGATATTTTACTGGGATTCTTATTTTACCATGCTCGGGTTGAAAGAAAGCGGTGAAATTGAGATGATCGAGAACATGATCAAAAACTTTGCATACTTGGTCAACACCTATGGACATATTCCCAACGGCAACCGCACGTATTTTTTGTCCCGCTCCCAGCCGCCGTTTTTTTCGATGATGGTTCAGTTCCTGGCCGAGATAAAGGGCAACCAGGTATTGGTTGAATATCTGCCGGTGATGGAAAAAGAATACCAATACTGGATGGAAGGAGCCGATAAGATCAGCAATGGCATGGCCTTCAAAAGGGTGGTAAAAATGGATGATGGTACAGTGATGAACAGGTATTGGGATGAATCCACCACACCCAGGCAGGAAAGTTACCGTGAAGATGTTGAAACGGCTGAACTGGCAGTGAAGCGGATGTTGATGGTGTCGAAATTCAAAAATGAATCCGCACAGAAAAAAGCAGAACAGGCCTTGCGGGTTGAAATGTATCAGCACCTGCGGGCCGGGGCTGCCAGCGGCTGGGATTTTTCCAGCAGGTGGTTCACTGATCCCAAAGACCTGTCCACCATTGAAGTAGCCAATTTTGTTGCTGTTGATCTCAATAGTTTATTATACCAGGCCGAGATTAACCTGAAGCTGGCCTATACCCTTAAAGAAGCCAAGACCCCTTCTGAGATTGCCAACAGGTCGGCCATGGCTTCGTTGTACGACAGGAATGCCCAGGCCCGAAAAAAAGGCATTGACAAATATTGCTGGAACGAAAGCAAAGGCATGTACAGCGATTATCAATTTCTAAAAAAACAAGTATCTGATGCAGTGACCCTGGCGGGCATGTTTCCTTTATTTGTGAAGATGGCCGACAAGCAGAGGGCAGAAAAACAGAAAGAAGTATTGATGCGCGAACTGTTCAAGCCCGGCGGATTTGCCACTACCACCTTATCTACGGGCCAGCAGTGGGATGCCCCCAACGGCTGGGCGCCCCTGCAATGGGTCACGATAAAAGGTCTTCAGAATTATTATTTTGTTGAAGAAGCTAATGCAGGTATTGAAAGATGGGTGAAGCTGAACAAAGACGTGTATGGCAGAACGGGCAAGCTGATGGAGAAATACAATGTGATGGACACGCATCTAGAAGCCGGTGGCGGAGAATACCCTTCGCAGGATGGATTTGGCTGGACGAATGGCGTGCTGCTGGCGCTTATGAATCAGAAATGACCTTGCTTCCATTTTAGTGTGCTGGCCGGTTAACCGGTTAGCCGGTTAGTGCATTAGATAAGTGGGGTAGATTTACCCCTATTGAATCTGCCTTTACTATTCGCGCCGATGCCCTGGTGCTCTTGATACTTTATATCACTTCGTATCATTTTGTATCATTTCGTATCATTTTTGTAGTAACGGGAGGCCATAATGGATAACTCTATATACATATTCCGAATCAATTTAGACTGGCATTTGATTTCCCTTATCAGTCAAATTGATAGGTTTGAGGCCAAATGAAAACATCAGTGATTGGGTAATCTTCTTTTTCGATGCACTAAAAAATATCCAGGAACAGTTGATGCATAAACTTCAGGTTCATCAAACAGACGATGATCAATTGCTTCCTCGTGAGAAACTAGTTGTAAATTTCATACAGAATCATCCGGGTTGCAAGTCTGGTGACATTATTAAGGGTTTAGGCATATCCAGAATGATTGTAATAAGGCTACTCTCAACATTGATCGCCAGGAATCTTATTGAAAGGCATGGTACTGGCCCTGGTACACAATACACCCTCAAATAAATAAAAGTATGATCTCCTCTTCCCCGCTTATCTAATGCAATAACCGGTTAACGTACTAACCGGTCAGCACACTAAAACGGGAGTGAAGAAATAAAAGCATGCCGAAAAAAAAGAAAGGGCTTCCTTGTGTAGAAACACAGCGAATGCCCTAAATCTCTAACTGTTTATGTCCTAAAAAATTTCTAGTCTTTGTTCTTTACATTCTCCACATTTCTCACAACTTGCCCCGACCCCGTCGGGGTTCTCTCACATTGCTCACATTCCTAATTCGATCCGTCTTTTTCTCCAAACCTCACACTGAAACTTCCGATGGCCCTTCCGCACCGCAGTCCTACTTCACAATCTGACCGGTAGTGAATACCGCCATAGATCCTGGACAAATTGGCTTCTACTGCCATGGCATCAAAATTTGGCTTTTCATCCGGGAAAATATATCCCAGCACTGTAGAAGCGGCACCCGAAAAGGTGGAATGCCCGGATGTATAACTGGGGAAATTCGGCATGCCGATGGTCTTGATTGAAGGATCGATCTGGGAGGGCCTGGCTGAATAATAATACGCTTTGGTATCCCAGCAGCAAATGCCGGCATCTGCTATGGCCATATTCAGCAGGCTGAAAACCCGTGCCGTTCTCAGCTCATTAAGTTTTTCACCTGCAATTTTGTGAGCCGCGATCTCGTTCCAATGACCCGGAGGGGTATAAGTACCTACGCCATCTGACCAGTACATTGCGATCTTCCATTCTTTTGAATTCTGCGACCGGTCAATTGATCTCAACTCAGCCAGTTCCTCATTGAATTTGGTCGAACCAACAGCAGGCGGTGGACCTGGCCTCAGTGAATCACGCTGGGCTGTACTGAGCATCCAGGTTTTCACATTGCCATATACGGGCAGCATCATTGGCCGGGCGGGAGATTCCAAACTTTTCCATGGGGTGTTATTTCCCCTTGCAACAGCATCTGCTTCTATCTGAGCCCACACATTGGGATTGCCAACTGCGGCACCCATGCCATCGGTACGCAAACGGGCCAGGGCTTTTTCAGCCACGGCATTGGCGATCTGCTCACCAGCGGCAATATCTGATGCACTTGCTGCACCCGAGAGCATCTTGGCTTTTTTCTGGTCCGCCGCCATCTGCGCCAGCATCATGGTATCATTCGGGAACAATACTTTCAACATACGGTAGGCTACCTGGGCCACTGCTGCATCTTCCGAAGGATAAGAAGGTAATCCATCCTGCAAGGGCTCTAATGGTTTTATACGGGAATCGTTCACCGCAGGCGACATACGCTTATACTGGAATTTGTATCTCCATACGGTCACCAGGGCATCATACATGGCGGTATGCAGGTATGCATAGGCGCGTGATGCATAAGGCGGATTGGCAAACGGAAATTTCGGGTATGCGCCGGGGTTAGCCGCACTGGGTACAGGATAAGTACCGTCTGCATTGGCTTCCGGTGGAATATTATATACTGCAACAAGTTCCCTCGCCACTTCGTTCCACCTGATTACACCGCTGTTCTTCCAGCTGTTTACGATCCTTGAATCTTCCGGAGTCATGCCCTGCTGCATGGATAAGATCTGGTCCAGTTCCGCCTTGTATGCAGTTGAACTGACTTTTTCAGGTGCATTGACCGGGATATCTGCGCTGCTGGCAAGGTGTATTGTTTTCCAGGTACCCCCGGTACTGTCAAGAGTCAGGGGTTCAAATTCAGGTATTACTCTCTGCTCAACATCTTTGCTGCAGGAGCTTGCTATGATAAGTGTTATGATGATTATTGTGATGTTTTTCATTGTACGGATTTTTTGAAGGGATTAAAAACATATTGAACACCGGCGCTCCAACTGAACGCCTTGCCAACATTTCTTCCGGCTATCACCTGGTCGGCCATAGCATGAAGCGCAAGACCTTTTACGCCGGGAATCCATAACAACCCGGTAATGCCCACCCACTGCGCATCCATCTTATTGAATGGATAAGGCATGTCGTTCTGCCTGATATCAGAACCAGAAGTTGAGGTTGACCAATTATAATGTATATCCGCCCTGAAACGCTTGCTATTATATCCCACACGCAATGCCCCATCCCACACATCAGGAACAGGCATCTCGTTACTGTTCACCTGGCCTTCGTTATAATAACCGGGCCTGTCAGTTGTGATATTTGATTTCAGGGTGTAGCCGGTTTGAGCAGTGGCAAAGAACCTGCTC
>JAHEFC010000379.1 GCA_024640385.1 Sphingobacteriales bacterium | reverse complement strand
GAATTATGATTCCCTTTTGATCCCCTGGCATCCATATGCTAATGGCTCTAAGGAAGCCATTGAAGGCACAGAGGTAGAAGGTAAAAAGGTTCCGGGTGTTGGATCACCATTGCATGAAGACGCCATGTGCGTGTTCGCTATTGATCTTCAGAAGCTGAAAGTTGTCAAAAAGTATAAAACGGGTTACCAGGTAGGGGAGATCATCGAAGACGCTGAAGTGGTTGGAGGAGCAAGTCCCAACTCGATCGCTGTTGGAAAGAAATATGTTTATGTGAGTAACGCCACCAACGATGTGATATCAGTGATCGATCATCAGCAACAGAAGATCGTCAAGCAGATACCTGTGGTTATAGATGAGAAGCTGAAAAAATACAAGGGTGCCATTCCGTTCGGTTTATGTCTCACAAAAGATGAATCAACGCTATACGTGGCACTGCTTGCTGCCAATGCCGTTGCTGTGATCGATACAAAAACCGGGACAACAAAAGGATTGATCCCATCGGGCTGGGGACCTACCAGGGTAACGCTGTCCGCCGATGAAAAAGACCTTTATATCATCTCCTGCCGTGGTCTTGGGGCAGGTCCCAATGGGGGCAAAGATTTTATTGCGCCTCCGCAGGGAACCTATGTTGGAGATATCCAATTGGGCAGTATCCAGAAATTGAAAACGCCCTCGTCTTCAGAACTCGCTGCATATACCCGAAATGTAAAAGAGAATACTTTCAGGGTAAATGCCGTGACTGATGACGGCAGGAACCCGCTTCCACCGCTGCCCGGCTTGCGGAAAAGCCCCATAAAGCATATCGTTTATATCACTAAAGAAAACAGGACCTACGATGAAGTGCTCGGTCAGCTTAAGGATGGCAAAGGCGACTCAAGCCTTGCACGGTTTGGACTAAGGGTTGAACTGATCAAAGACCGGCCATCTGATATTTCGCCCAACCACCTGAAGATCGCAAAACAGTTTGCCTATTCGGATAATTTCTACTGCGACAGCGATGCTTCCATACATGGCCATCACTGGATGATGGGCGTGATCCCTAACGAATGGGTTGAAACAAATTCCAGCGTTGATAAAACGGCCAGGATATTTTCAAAAGCCCCGGGGCGAAGGTTTCCCGGCTCCACGGGAAGTATCGATCCCGAAGATTATGCTGAGATAGGAGGGCTCTGGGAAGCGCTTGAAAGGAAAGGAGTTGATTTTTACAATTTCGGTGAAGCCAATGAAACTGCCCATGTGCGTGAAGAATGGAGTGATACACTCACGGGTGCATCACATGGAGTTATGGTACCCATGCAGAAGGCATTGTTCAGTAAAACCAGCCATAATTATGCGGGCTACAACACCAATATACCAGACCAGTTCCGGATGGATCAGTTTGAACATGAGTTCACTGAAATGTGGCTGAAAGGCGAGAAGGACATGCCACCGCTGGTTACCATTCAATTGCCGAACGATCATACCGCCTCTCCCCGGCCCGAAGACGGTTATCCATACCGGCATTCATTCATGGCCGATAATGATCTTGCCCTTGGCAGGTTGTTGCATTTTCTTTCACGGACACCATACTGGAAAGATATGCTGGTTGTCATAGCCGAAGACGATCCGCAGGGTGGGGTGGACCATGTTGATGCACATCGGAGTATACTGATGCTGGCGGGCCCCTATGTGAAGCCGGGCTATGTTTCGCATACTCACGCTAATTTCGGATCGATCCTTAAAATGCTTTATAATATCCTCAATGTGCCTTACGTCAATCAGTACGACGTTACCGCATCCCTGATCGATGATTTCTTCACCGATAAACCCAACCTGGCCCTGTACAATTTTGAGTTTCCTGACAAAGCGGTGTTTGACTGGGATAAGGCCATGAAGAAATATAATAAAACGATCGACTGGCGCAAGATAATGCAAGGGCCGTCTATGGATGATCCCGGCGAGATCAGGAAAGTTCATTATAAAAGTAAGGACTGAACTATTTGACCGGATTTAATTCTATACTCTTGATGTTCATCCTGGCATAGGTGAGTTTGCCATCAGGCAGTACCCAAACCGCTTCACCGTATGAAGGGAATCTGACACCATTTATCTCTTTATATTCAGAGACCGGTGTCATCCACCTGGCCTTCTGCATTTGTTTGGTTGAAGCATTAAAATATCTGTCATCCGAGGTGAAATTGATCAGCTCCCCTTTTTCAGAAAACTCCAGGATGGCATTGATGGTAATTCCTTTATTTGTGAAGGATGCCCCAACTTTTTTTTCATTCAGTTCATTCCAAATGATCCGGTTATCGATCAAACTGCCTGGAGCCAGCAGGCACATGTCGTTAAAATGTGTTACCGTTTCTGCAACATCCATTTCCCGGCCTTCGGCAAACTGCACATTGAAAAGCGATAATGCCCGGATGTCCATAGTAGCTTTGCCATTTTTAAAACGGTGATAACCGTCAACGGGTATTCCTCTCATGCCTGCCTTTATAAAAAATAACCTGGTGGGCTCGGTAGCGTCACTGTATTGATAAGCTTTGAATTTCATCCATGGTTTTTTATCAGACGCTCTTATCTCACCTTCAAATTCAGCTTTATAAGTGCTGGTTTTAGTTTTCCCGAGGTGGCCTGTATATCGAATGTATTTTTTGACTGCTTCCGGAAGATCCTGGATGTCTTGTTCAGTCAGGATATTATTGTTTGTACTGTTGGTCAGCAGAGCCTTAACATCTTCTCTGAAATTTCCGGCAAATTTCCATTGTGCAAAACCAACTATCACAGCCAGGAGGATGAAAAAGTTGGCAATGGTTCCGAATCTGGCATCGGTCCAGGTCTGTATGATCAGAGACTGTGATATGATCAACGCAAGGCCCGCTAACACCCACCAATATTCTTTATGGAGAAAAAAAAGGATCGCTGCAACTATGAAAAGGATCGCCGTAAGGAGCCATATTGTTCCGCTGAATAAACTGATGTTTTGCTTCAGTTGGGTTATTGATCCGGGACTGTTCGCTTTTATTAAGCCCATAGAATGGATCAACCCATGAAGGAGAAGAAGAACGATCAACAATGCCCGTAGCATAACGGAAAATTGAAACCTAAAGCTATGACTACGCTATTTTTCATTCCCTGATAATGATCATTTCAGAACCTGAAAGAAGTTCTGACCCATATATATCTTCCATAACCATCAATACCCGATCCATGCATGCGGTATGCCTGGTCCAACATGTTTTCCATGCCTGCTTCAATACTCAGGAATTTGTAAGTGTAGCCAGATCTGAAAGATATTATGCCGAAGCCGGGGGTTCCTTCAGGATCGATCCTGTGGTCTGCTATGTCGCCGGATGACAATCTTTTCTGTTCACCGGCCCAGGTCCAGTCTAAGGCTGCGAAAAAACTGTTCCGGTGAAATTCCCCGGTGAGCCGGCCAAAAACAGGTGGAATCCTGCGCAGCGGCTCGTAAGCCGTTTTGTTCTGGCCATAGGTGTATGTGAGATGTGACATGATCCGGAACGAACTGCTGAGCCAGGTGTAGTATTCAGCCTCAAACCCATAGATGACCGCATTGCCCACATTTGCCTTGGTGTAAACCTTGTCGCCATTGATCATGCTGTCGCCTTCATAGGTTGATCTAACCCGGTCAATAAGATCTGTGAGGTTGTTATGGTAAGCTGACAGGAGTAGATAAGTTTTTTCTGTTACCATTTTGACTCCGATCTCTTTGTTGAAAGACTTTTCCGGTTTAAGATCAGGGGAAGGCACTTCAGTTCCGAAATCAAATTTCCCGAAAGAGCTGAGATCGTTCACATTGGGCGTTCTGAACCCGGTACTGATGCCTGCAGTCAGTTTCCATTTTTCATTGATCGCATACATGATCCCTGCGTCTGCCGCCAGTGCAAATGGCCTCAGTGAAACTTCACCGAACAATGTATCCGGAATATTGACAGCGTATTTATTGGCCCTCAGTCCACCCGTGATATCAAATCTTCCAAACCTTAACTGGTGGTGCGAAAAAACCGAGATCGCCAACATGGAGGATCCATCTGCATATAATCCACGTTTTGGTTTAACTGTAGAACCGCCAGCTGTTGCATCAAATGCAGAACTTTCAATATCATCGGCATATACATCCAGCCCATTGATCATTTTCCAATGGCTGGAGAGTTTTTTTTCCAGTTCTGCCTGTGCTCCATTGGTTACTACATGATCATATTCGTAA
>JAHEFC010000378.1:1581-4218 GCA_024640385.1 Sphingobacteriales bacterium | reverse complement strand
GGTTTTGATGACTGCCGGGATGATATCGGAAAAATCCAGCCAACGAAAAACCTGGTCAAAAAATAATTGAAAGCTCATGACACCCCTGATGTTAACACCCAAAAATGAACCCATAATAGAAATGCCGTCGGAAAGGATCACAAGAACGGGGAGCATCAGCGTGGTGGCCAGCACCCTGGTGACAACCAGGTATTTGAATGGGTTGGTGCCGGAGACCTCCATGGCATCGATCTGTTCTGTGACTTTCATTGAACCCAGCTCGGCTCCGATGCTGGAACCAATTTTCCCCGCGAAGATCAACGCTGTGATCACCGGCCCGATCTCCCTGATGATAGCATAACTTACAATATAGGGGATCTGTGATTCTACTCCGTATTCAAGCAGGTTGGGTCTTAGTTGTATGGTCAGCACTAACCCCATGATAAAAGCGGTTATCCCCACCAGTGGCAGCGATTTGTTTCCGATCAGGTAACATTGGCGCAGGAACTCTGCAATTTCATACCTGGGTCTGAAGCCTTCTGTAAAAAATCGGGCTGTAAACCGGGAGATTTCCCCGGTTTCCTTCAGGAATTGCGATGTTTTCTCCGGCAAAAACAACGGGTTAATTATTATATTTAAATGTACCCCAAAATAAACTGACCCATGGTAACTTTCGTCATTGGGACCGATAATGTGCATCAGTGGTTTTTCAGCCAGGATGCTTTTGCTTCGGTCAGTAAATTCCGGTAAAGCATGTCTGGTATAAATCCTGCAACCGCCCCGTTTTATTCTTTCAGGAACCGACTGAAACTGGTTCATGGGGGGAAGGAGTACTTTTCTGTCTTGTCGGACATGATCCGCCAGGCGCAGGAAGTCATTCATCTGCAGACCTATATATATGACTACGACGAAACCGGCATGATGATAGGGGAGGAATTAATGGCTGCAAGCAGGAGGGGGGTGAAGGTGTATATGTTACTGGATGGGTTTGCTTCCAGGCACCTCCCATCAGAATTCATCGATGCACTCACGGCTTCGGGTATACATTTCCGTTTTTTTGAACCCATACTTAAAAGCGAAAGCTTCTATTTTGGGCGAAGGCTACACCATAAAGTCCTGATTGCAGACAACCGGTTCTCACTGGTGGGAGGGATCAATATTTCCAACAGGTATAATGATATGCCCGGCGACCCTGCCTGGTTCGATTGGGCAGTGTATGCAGAAGGGGAAGTGTCTTACGAATTATTCAAAGTATGTGTTGAGTTCTGGTATAAATCGCCGAAGCAGACCCGGGCAGCCATTGCAGCAATCCCCCCCATTGCATTTCCCCACGATTGGGATTGTGCCGTTAAAGTGAGGCGGAACGACTGGGTGAGAAGGCGAAACCAGATCTCCCGAAGTTATATCGAGATGTTCAACAGGGCAGAAAACGACATAATCATCATGTCGAGCTATTTTCTACCGGGCAGGGTTATTCGAAGAAACATGGTCAGGGCATCAAAGCGCGGGGTGAATATTTCGCTGGTTTTGGCAGGTACTTCCGATGTGAAGATGTCAAAATATGCAGAACGGTACATTTACCGCTGGATGCTTCGCAATAAGGTAAGGATCTATGAATACCCCAAACGCGTGCTCCATGCTAAACTTTCAACCTACGACGAAAAATGGGTTACCGTGGGGTCGTACAATGTGAATGATATCAGCGCTTATGCGTCCATTGAACTCAACCTGGATATCATGGATGCTGAATTTGCCGGGGAAGTGACCAGGCATATGCAGAACACCATTGAAAAGGACTGCATACCCATTACTGTTGATAACCTGAAAAATTATGATATTGTAACCCGGTTTCTGCAATGGTGGAGTTACGAAGTGTTCAGGGCCCTGCTGTATATTTTCACTTTCTATTTCAGGCAGCAGGAAGATCAATAACCCCTGATCCTATTGATAAAACTTTTGATCGTTATGTCATTCCATTGCGCGAAACGGCCTCGTTGCACTACAAGTTCATTGTCTTCCGGATGATTGAGGTAGTAATGGAATGCGAAGGGTTGCCTGGGATCGTACCAGCCTATTTCCTGCCCAAAACGCAGATCATTGAACACCAGCGTATCGCCCCGCTTTTCGACGGTATAATACCCCTGTGAGAATTTTTTCAGATCGTTCACTTCCTTGTGGTCTCTGACTTCATTCAGTAATTGTTCATTCCTTGGAAAAAAATTCAGCCTTAAACTGTCTTCACTGTCGAAGAATGAACGGTATCCAACCTGGTAGCCATCTTTTACTTCGATCACCACAAACCACAGCCAGGTATTGAATGGTGTGGGTGTTGTAAATGCTCTGCTGCTGTTATAATTGATATGTTGACGTTGAGCCAGTTCCCTGATATTGCTGGTCACTACGGCTTTATTGAAGAGGCCGTAAAACAGGTAGAGGGCAGTGAAGATAATGGCAGTTTTGGCCCAGGTGACGCGCCTGTGATGATTGGAAGGAAGGAAGATCAGTGCCAGGCAGGCAATTCCTCCCGGGAGGGAAAAGAACGGGTCGGCCACAAAGATGGTATGGAAAGAGATCCTCTTATCCCAGAAAGGTTCAAACCAGCCTACACCATAATTGTTGAAAGCGTCAAGCAACAGGTGAACAGCCACTTCGGTGCCC
>JAHEFC010000378.1:0-1571 GCA_024640385.1 Sphingobacteriales bacterium | reverse complement strand
TTATGCGGCCTATGGAATCTTTCGGCTGTGACCGCAAGGAAAAATGTGATCAGGATACCGAATAAGATGGAATGGGTGAACCCCCGGTGTGCGATGAGTTCTTCTGTGGGTCCCAGCCAGGCAACACTGATAAAGTCGATATCCGGAATACTCTGCGCCAGCGCTCCCCAGATCATGGCTTTTTTCTTGAATTGCCGGTCAGTAAACAATTCGCCAATGCAGGCACCGAGGGCGATATGAGTTAAGGTATCCATACAGCGTTTGAAGTGAGAAGTTAAAAGTAAAAAGTAAAAAACTTTTTAATTTTTACTTTTTACTTCTTAATTAGTAAGAACTTTAAGCTGTCCAAATTGTTATATCCCCATGGGTATTTTAAAACAACTTGCCGAATATCTCTACCTGAGAAAAAAAGATCCGAACCGGCCTGACTCTTCATGGGTGAAATACATGCATGGGATCAACAGGATATCGATCTTCATGTTCATTTTTGCGCTGATCATCCTTTTCTATAAAGTCTGTGTAAAGAAATAATTCCGTATTCCGCATTCAGAATTCCGGATTTTCTGAATTCGGAATCCGTAATCCGGAATTCGGAATCCCCAATTCATTCTCCTGCAAAATCCAGGATTATCTTTGCTGTTTTGGCAGATGCCGCGCCACCGGGGCTTAAAATATTCCAAAGTTCCCTGAGGTTTTGCTGAACTGTAGAACGATAGCCGGCATCTTCCAGTAATTTTCTAAGTTCAATGGTGAGATTCCCCGGTGTGAGTTCATGCTGTATCAATTCCTTCACAGCAGGTTTGTCCAGAATCAGATTAACCAGCGAAATATATTTTACCTTGATGAGTCGTTTGGCAATTTCATAAGAAACCGTACTTCCCTTATAGCATACCACTTCAGGGACACCGAACAAAGCGGTTTCCAACGTTGCCGTGCCTGAGGTAACAAGTGCTGCATGACTTTGCATCAGCAACTCATATGTTTTCCCCTGTACCAGTTCCACATTTGTATATTGAGCGGTCATTGTTTCGTAAAAACTCCTGTCGAGAGCCGGAGCCTGTGCAATACGGAAGGTACAGTCCGGAAAATTCTTTGTAGCCTCCAGCATGATCGGGAGTTTCTTGCGGATCTCCTGCATGCGGCTGCCGGGCAATAGGGCTATTGAAGTCCGGGCAGGCGGTTGTAAATGTGCGTGCTCTTTCCTGAACTCATCTATCACCTGCACCAGGGGGTGACCCACATATTCCACTTCATAATCCCATTTCGCATAGAATTCTTTTTCGAATGGAAGTATCACCAGCATCTTATCGATCACGCGCCGCAATGTTTTGACACGACCTTCTTTCCATGCCCATACCTGCGGAGAGATATAAAAAACGGTTTTAAAGCCTTTCTTCTTCGCAAATTCTGCTATGGGTATATTAAAGCCGGGGTAGTCAATAAATACCACAACATCAGGGTTGAATTGAAGCAGGTCCTTTTTGCAAAGCTTTATAAAACCCATGACCTTCCTCAGGTTCATGAACACTTCCAGAAAGCCCATGAAAGCTCTTTCTTTATAGTGGCTGACC